>NZ_JBHUYJ010000039.1:0-64833 GCF_042668715.1 Streptomyces sp. NPDC057271 | reverse complement strand
CTCCAGGACGGCGACCACCGGTGCCTCGGAGAGCAGCGGGTCGTCGGGTGCGACGACGAGCTGGACGGCGAGGGATATGCCCAGGTAGAGAGCGACGACGATGACGAAGGTGATGCCGATGACGAGCGGGAAGTCCCGCTTCGGGTTGCGGTACTCCTCGGCCGTCGACGAGACCAGCTCC
This sequence comes from Streptomyces sp. NPDC057271, assembly GCF_042668715.1. NCBI lineage: Bacteria > Bacillati > Actinomycetota > Actinomycetes > Kitasatosporales > Streptomycetaceae > Streptomyces > Streptomyces sp. NPDC057271. Next base: position 64,652 of record NZ_JBHUYJ010000039.1, on the reverse strand, counting down.
CAGCCGGTGAACGCGAAGAACACCAGGCCCACGGCGGGCAGGGCGGCCAGCCACTCGGTCGGCGGGACCACGTCGCCGTGCAGGGAGCCGGAGTCCACCATCGCGGGGGCGAAGGCGACCAGGGCGAGGAGCAGCAGCAGCCCGATGCTGACCGCCGACTGGATGCCGCCGGCCAGTCGGGAACCGGCCGCCTGGAGCAGGCCGATGACCGCCAGGTAGCCGAGGGCCACCCAGCCGCCGATGCCGCTGTCGCCGAGGAGCGCGGCGACGTAGTTGCCGCCGCTGATCGCCATCGCCGCTCCGCCGAACGCGCAGGCGCCGATGAGGATCACCGACGCCACGGTGGAGCCCGGCGCGCCGAACGCGGCCTGGGCGAAGCCCTGGACGCCGCCGGCGGTCGGGTAGCGGGCTCCGAGCCGCGCGAAGACGACGAGGAGCGGAAGGACCACGACGGCTGCCGAGAGCCAGGCGTACACGGCGCTGGAGCCGACCTGGTCGTAGGCGAGGCCCGGCAGGACGAGAAGTCCGCTGCCGATGATCATTCCGGTGGCGACACCGACGCCCTTGGGGACGGTCAGGGTCTTGTGGAGTTCCGAACTCGGCTCTTCCGGACTGTTTTTCGTGGAGCCGGGTTGGCCGGTGCTCGGCTTGCGCTCCTCGGACGTCTGTCCCTCATTCGTGACTGCCATTACCTCACCTGGGTGTGTGGGACCTTGCTCGCGGGGCCGACCAGCACGCGCGTGCCATCATGCGCGGCACGGAACCCGAGTGGGGAGTCCTTCTTCAGCCGCCAGGGCTCCGGAAGGGTCTGAATGGCTTGCTTCCAGTGGGAGCCGGTGTCCGAAGGGCTGTTGGAGAGCGTGATGCCCTCGGCCAGATCGAGTTCGAACCACATCACGACGGCGTGGGCGGCGCCGTTCTCCAGCGGAGCGATCTCGAACTGCCGTGAGGTCGGTTCGATGTCCTGGGCGAAGTCGAAGCGGAAGATCTCGACCGGGTCGGTGAGCGGGCGGTGCCGGTAGTTGGTGAGGGTGGTGGAGAAGTACTCCAGCGAGGTGAGCGAGGCGAAGGGGCTGAAGTCGAAGCCCTCGACCTCGCCGACGTGGTTGAGCGAGTGCAGCTCGGGGCTCTCCACGAACTGGGCGAAGAGACGTCCGGAGCGGGGCAGGACGGTCGCGTCGGGGGCGAGCAGCTCCCGCCGGGCGTGCTTCAGCGCGGGTACGGCGAACTCGCCGAGCAGCGCGCAGTCGAAGATCTCGGTGACCAGGACGTCGGCCCGGCGCGGCAGGTCCACGCCGACCCGCAGGTCCGTGGAGAGTCCGGAGACGACGGTGACGACGTCGTCGTACCCGTTCTGCCGGACGATCTCGCGGGCGGTCGCGGAGACGACGTCGACGGCCTCGACCGTGACGACCCGCTGCGCGCCCGAGCGGGCGGCGAGCAGCGCGAGGAGACCGCCGCCGGTGCCGATGTCGAGCACCAACTGCCCGTCGCCGACGACCTGCTGGATCGCCTTGGCGTACGCCTGGTTGCGCTCGGCGTCGTTCATCATGCCGAAGTGCCAGCGCGGCACGAGGGCACGCACGGCGCGGTTGATCTCACGCCGGTAGCGCTCGCCGTCGCCGTCGGCGTCGCAGCGGGCCGCGGCGCTGAACAGGTCGTAGGCACGCTCGTACTGGCGATGCGCCATGGCCTCCTCGCCGAGCGCGAGCAGGGTCTGGCAGGGGTCGGCGGAGCCCGCGGGCCGGCGGGGGGCCACCAGGTCGAGGGGGGTGTCTTCCGTGGCGGTGAGGGTCATGCCGCGTTCACTCCTGCTCGGACCATGGTGTGGATGGGGACCGGCGTCTCGTCTCCGGCGGGGAGGTACACGGTGACGGTGTGTCCGACGCGCACGGCGGGGTGCGAGCGGTCACAGAGCCGGTCGACCGGGAACAGGCCGCCGTGCCAGGGGCAGACGAGCCTCCCCTCTTCGACCTCGCCGAGGTGGAGCGGACCGCCGCGGTGGGGGCAGCGGCTGCTCAGGACGTGCACGGCGTCGTCGCGTTCCATGACGAAGTAGATCTCGTCGCCGGCGACGAGCGCGTTGTGCTCGGTGCGGTCGAACACCGCTTGTGTGCGGGGCTTCGCGGGTGCGGCCGCGGCCCCCTTCGTACGGGCGCTCACGCGGCCGGTCCGGTGGCGACCTGGGTGCGGGACTCGGCCCGGACGCCGTAGAGACGGCCGGCCGGGACGACGACGGACCTGCCCTGCGGCACGCGCAGCGGGTCGCCGGTGGCTGACGTGTACAGCAGGGCCTCGCCGCCGCGGACGTGCAGGCGGGTGGCGACGGAGGCGACCTGGGTGTCGAAGGGGCTGTCGCTGTCGAGCTCCACGACCTCCCCGGCCGGTGCCTCGGTCTTCGCCGGTGCGTCGGAGACCACCGGGTCCCAGGTGAGCTGGGCCAGCAGGTCGGCGCCCGCGAGGCGGTCGAGGAGCTGGATCTCCTCGACGCCCTGGAGCAGGCCCCTGACGGCGACGGGGCCGTGTTTGAGGGCGAGCGGGATGAGCAGGTCGTCGATGGCCATCCGGCCGTGGTGCTGGTCGATGTGCGCGTGCTCGTCGCAGTAGCGGGTGTCGACGTCCTTGCCGTACACGTCACGGAAGACCTTGGTGAGGTCGCCGAACCAGGCGGCGAAGGTCGCCTCCAGGAAGGCCATCGCGCCGATGTAGCGGAAGAAGCCGGTGCGGTTCCGGGTCGCCCAGTAGAAGTAGTTGTTGATCGCGATCGAGCTGGGCAGGTAGAAGAACCAGTAGTGGTGCGAGGTGGTGGCCATGCCGACGCTGGAGCAGAGCTCCATGAAGAGCGTGCTGTGCTTCGCAGGGAAGACGCCGTAGCCGAACTCGTCGACGAAGATCTTGAAGAGCTCGCTCTGCTCCGGTCCGAACGCGCCGCCCAGGTTCTGCGACATCGCCGTGGCCTCGGTCAGACCGTCGAGCGCCATCTGGACGATCTGCGTGCCGGCGGCGGTCCTGGGTGAGGTGGCGGAGCGGATCGCGTCGAACACGGGCCGGTTGCCGGGGCTGTTGGCCAGGTCGACGGAGCGGCGCAGGTGGGCGCGGAGGGTGTCTTCGTCCCACTGCCCGGTGACACCGACGGAGTCGTCCAGGAAGCCGAAGGCGAAGCGCTCCGCGTCGGGGCGGATCCGCTCGCCGGAGAGCCGGCTCTCGGATTGGTAGAAGGCGTTGAAGTCGTCCTCGAACTTGCGCAGTCCGGCGGCGGGCAGGAACAGCGCGTCGCTCTCGTAGACGTTCATCAGCAGACGGTTCGCGAGCAGGCTCCGGTCCGAGGCGAACGTCTCCTCGACGAGGGGTGTGCCCCAGTCGATCCCGGCGATGCGCTCGGGGTTCAGGGGGCGGTGGCACGGGTTGTCCTTGATGAACGGTTCGCTGGTCGAGCGGAACTGTGAGAAGCGGCTGTACCGGACGCTCTCCTCGGTCAGGTTGCCGAAGGCGCTTTCCGGGCTGGTGCTCGTGGTCATCGTGGTCGTGCCCCTCCGTTACTGCACAGCGACAGTCGTCGTGACGCAGGCGATTGTGCGCAGGGGGATCTGAAGAAGATCTGAAGAGTGTCAGGGTCACGTTCTTCAGTCCCGGGGGTGCCGGGCGTCTCAGCTGCGGGCGAGGGCGTCCGGGAGGCAGCAGCCCGGGAAGCCGTCGTCGTGGATCGGGGTCATCAGGAGCGTCGAGCGGGCGGTGGGCTGGTCGGCGGCGGCCGCGCGCTCGGACGCGTAGATGCCCACGAGTTCGTCGAGGCGGTACGCGTCGGAGCCGCTGCGCTCCAGGAGGCCCACGTCGGCCAGGGCGTCGAGCCTGCGCCGGGCGGCCGCCGCGTCGCCGTCCGCGAGGGCGGTCGCGTCCGCGGGCCCGATGGTGTCGCCGGGCCCGCCGGTCCCGGCGACGGACCTGCCGAGGGCCCGGAAGAGCCGGGCCGCCTCCGGAGAGAGGGACAGGTAGCTGGCCTCCAGCGCCTGACGCACGCTGGCCTCGCCGTCCCCCTCGACGCTCAGGTGGTCGAGCCGCGTCCAGGGGTCCTCGTACCGCTCCGCCAGCTCCCGCGGGCACAGGTGCGGGTTGGCCGCCAGGGTCCCGGCGGCGATCCGGATGCCCAGCGGGAGCCGGCCGCAGTACTCGGCGAGGCGTTCCACCGCGGCGCGCTGTCCGGCGCACCGCTCGGGGCCGAGGAGGGCGACGAAGAGGTCGGCGGCGGTCTGCCGGTCCAGTGGACGCAGTCCGACGCGCCGGGCGCCCTCGCGGGCGACGAGCCCCCGCTGGAGTCGGCGGCTGGTGACGATCACGGCAGAGGGGCCGGGCGGGACGAGTGGGCGTAACTGGTCCGCGTCGGCGGCGTCGTCGAGGAGGAGCAGCGTCCGCCTGCCGTGCATGAGGGTGCGGTAGAGGGTGACGCGTCCTTCGAGGTCGTGGGGGAGCCGGTCGTGTTCGACGCCGAGGCCCTGGAGGAGATGGGCGAGTGCGTCGAAGGCGGAGCGGGCGCCGCCGTCGCCGGTGCCCCGCAGATCGACGTACAGCTGACCGTCGGGAAACCTGTCCGCGTAGGCGTGGGCGAGTTCCAGGGCGAACGCGGTCTTGCCGACGCCCGCGGGCCCGTCGACGGTCAGGATCGGGGCCGTGCTCCGGCACCGGGCGGTGTCCTGGTCGAGCTTCTGCCTGGCCTGCTGGAGCTCCGGTTCCCGGCCGATGAAGACACGGGCCGTGGCGGGGAGCTGGTGCAGGGGGCGGCCGCCGGGCGGGGAGGTGGGGCTCCGCCGGGGGATCGGGGCGGGTCCCTCCGGTCGGGGCGCCGGGAGCGGCGAGGGCCGGTGCGTGGAGGGCCTGAGTGCGTACGTCCGGAACGGGGCCGATCGGGACGCCCGGGGAGAGGCGGACGGCCGGGGTGGCCTGGACGGCCAGGGTGAACCGGACGAACGGGGCTGCGGGGGTGTGACGGAGGGCCAGGGCGAGTCGGCCCGGGACGCGGCCGGTGTCGTGGGCGGGCTTTCGGCGGCGGCTTCGCCCGCCAGTATCCGCTCGTACAGTTCGCGCAGTTCCCGGCCGGGGTCGATGCCCAGTTCCTCCCGCAGGAGGGTCCGCGCCTCGTCGTACGCCTGGATGGCGTGGGCCTGCCGGCCGCACCGGGACAGGGCCAGCATGTGGAGGTGGCGGAGCCGTTCGCGCAGCGGCTCCTGGGCGATGGCCTCGGAGGAGGCGACGATCGCCGCGTCGAGGTGGCCGGTGGCGATCAGCCCGGCGATCCAGCCCTCGGTCGCGGCGAACCGCAGCTCGCGCAGCCGGGTGCGTTCGAGGGCCGCGTACGGTCCGGGGATGCCGCTGAGCGCCTCGCCGTGCCAGAGGCCGAGCGCCGACTCGAAGCGGTCGCAGGCGGCCGGGGCGTCGCCCGAGGCCACCAGGTGCCGCGCCTCCTCGTAGCGGCGGGCGAAGACGGTGGAGTCGACCGCGTCGGCGGGTACGCGCAGTTCGTAGCCGCCGGCGCGGGAGACGATGAACGCGCCGGACTCCCTGCTGCCGCGGTCCGGTTCGAGGGTCCGGCGCAGCGCGGCGACGTAGGTGTGCACGGCGTTGGCGGCCGAGGCCGGGGCGTCGCCGCCCCAGAGCGCGTCCACGATCTGCGCGCGGCTGACCACGGTGCCGCGCCGGCCGGCCAGGAGCGCGAGGACGGCCCGCTGTTTGGGGGGCCCACGGTGAGTTCCCGGCCGCCCCGCCAGATGCGGAGGGGGCCGAGCAGGTGCAGGGCGAGACGGTGCGTCGGTTCGGGCATGTGCTGTCACTCCAGGACCGGGCGTCGACGGCTGGGCACGTTGACCGGTGGATCAGGAGACGGTCCTCGATGTGTCGGGGTGCTCCTGGAACGGCCCATGACCTCGCACAGCCCTCGTGGTGCACCACTGCATGACGCAGAGCCCTCCCCCGTGTACCCGTGGACGGCGCACCTGCGCGAGGCAGGGCGCGACCGCGAATGTGAGGCACGCTAGTTCGCCCGGCGCGGGGCCAAAAGCTGACACTCGGCCGTGGTTGCATTCCACCGGATATCCGGCAATAGGCGGCGGAGCGGCGAACGTGCCACCGGCAACGGCGGCATGTTCCCCGAGTCAACTCGCCATCAACCACGACATTGGGGGAGCGAGGGGGCCGCTTTCGGCGGCCCCGTCGGATGGCTCAATCACGTCCCTTGGCCGAGAGATTTCGCACAGATCCGTTCGGGCGGCTCCGCCGCTTCTCCGTCCGGACTCGTCCGCCGCGTCAGCTTCCGGCGGGCGACGACGGGTGGCGCCTGTTCAGGACCCGGAACGCGACGAGGAGCGTGACGGCGGCGAGCGCGAGGACGATGCCGGTCTCGATGAGCTGGGTGGGCCAGAAGTGCGACTCGGGGTGGTAGTCGAGGTACTCGGCGGCGACGGGCACGTCGACCCGGCAGTCGGCCGGGACGGCCTCGGGGTCGCAGAACCAGCCGGGCAGCCGGGCGCCGGTGGGGTCCAGCAGGCCCTGGTCCATGATCAGGCCGTTCTCGGGCATCATCAGGCCGGTGCTGTCGGCCACGGGCGGGCCCGTGATCGTCCGTACCGGCAGGAAGTCCCAGCGCAGCGCGCCGAGGGCCGCGAGGACGAGGCCGGTGACCAGGCCGGTCGCGGCCATGGCGACCACCGTGCGGCGGATCAGCTGTCCGAGGAGCGCGCCGACGGCGACGGCCAGCAGGACGTACGCGACGAGGACGGGGCCGGTCGCCTCGTACGGGCCGCGGTCCGACCAGTGCAGCTGCCAGGTGCCGGAGACCCGGCCCCAGCCGATCTGGTAGACCGCCATGAGGGCGAGGGTGACCGCGAGCGCCGCGACCGTGGCGGTGAGGAGCTTCGCGCGGAACCACCGCACCGGGGTGACGGACTGGGTGAGCGCGAGCCGGTACGTGCCGCTCTCCAGCTCACGGGCGATCAGCGGGCCCGCGACGAACGCCCCGACGAGCAGGGGGAGGAGGATCATGCCGTTGGCCGTGTACTCCAGGGCCAGGCGCAGGAGGCCGTACGCCCGGTTGTCCTCGGAGGGGAGCGCGTAACCGTCCACCACGCGGATGTCCGGGACCATGGAGTCCCAGATCCGCAGCCCGAGGACGACGGTGAGGACCATCGCCACCGCCGCTCCCGCGACCTGGAGCGTACGGCGGTGCTGGCGGGCCGTCACCCAGTGCTGGCCCTTCAGCGGGAGGGTGCTCATGCGGAGGCTCCTTCGGGGCGCAGGTGGGCGAGGACGAGGTCCTCCAGGGTCGGGGTGCTCGTCTGCCAGGGGCCTTCAATCCGGCCCTCCCGGCGGACCAGGGCGGTGAGCTGGCGGCCCGTGGTGCGGGACTCGACGACCGTGTGCGGGGCGAGGTCCGCGACCGGGCCGCGGAGCACGGCGTGCGCGGCGAGGAGTTCGTCGATCGCGCCGTCGAGGCGGACGCTGCCGCCGTCGACGAGGAGCAGGTGGTCGCAGGCGCCCTCCAGCTCGGTGAGGATGTGCGAGGACATGACGACGGTCGTGCCGCGTTCGGCGGCGTCCGCCATCAGGACCCCCATGAGCTGCCGGCGGGCCAGCGGGTCCAGGTCGGCCATCGGCTCGTCGAGGAGGAGCAGTTCGGGCCGCTTGCCGAGGGCCAGGGCGAGGGCGACGCGGGTGCGCTCGCCGCCGGAGAGGTCGCGGACGCGTGCGGCCGGGTCGAGCTCGGCGGTGATCCGCTCGGCGGCGGCCGTGTCCCAGCTGCCCGGGTTGAGCTCCCGGCCCATCCGCAGCGTCTCGGCGACGGTGAGCTGCGGGTAGAGCGGCTTCTCCTGGGCGACGTACGCGAGGTGCTCGCGGGCCGGGGCCCGCACCGTGCCCTCGGTGGGGCGCAGCAGTCCGGCCGTGAGGGCGAGGAGAGTGGACTTTCCGGCGCCGTTGGGGCCGACGAGTGCGCAGACCCGGCCGGCGGGGAGCGCGAAGGTGCACCCCCTCAGCGCCCATCCGTCCCCGCCCCCGCGTCCCGGTCCACCGCGTCCCTGCCCCGGTACCCGTCCGAGCCTCCGCCCTCCGTACCGTTTGCCCAGGTCCTCGGTGCTCAGGACCGTTCCGTCGGTCATGCGTCCCCCTCGAAGAATTCCTTCAGTACGGATGTGAAGAGCGCGGCCACGTCCTCGCGCTCCAGTCCTTCCTCCCGCGCACGGCGTGCCCAGTCGGCGAGTTCGCCCCGCAGGGGCGAGTCCGCGGGGCCGGTGCCGAGCGTCGCGCGGACGAAGGTGCCGAGGCCGCGGCGGGCCTCGACGAGCCCCTCGCGCTCCAGCTCGCGGTAGGCCTTGAGGACCGTGTTCGGGTTGATGGCCGTCGCCTCGACGACCTCGCGCGCGGTGGGCAGCCGGTCCCCCGGTTCCAGAACGCCCATGCGCAGGGCCTGTTTGGTCTGCTGGACGATCTGGACGTAGGTGGCGACGCCACTGCGCCGGTCGATGCGGTACTCGAGCACGTTCCTTCTCACCACCCTTTCACTAATCAAGTAGTGAAAGGGTGGTGCAAGAGAGGGGCGGTGTCAACCGCCCCCTTCTGCCAGGTGCGCCGGCCGTGCTCAGGACTCCGTGCGGTACATCAGGTCCACCTCGTGCGTGACGAAGCCCAGCCGTTCGTACACCGTCACCGCCGCCGTGTTGTCCGCGTCCACGTACAGCATCGCCGTCGGCAGCCCCTGCGCCGCCAGGTGCCGCAGCCCGATCGCCGTGAGCGCCTTGCCCAGGCCGCTGCCCTGAGCCTCCGGCAGGATGCCGACCACGTACACCTCGCCGAGCTGCTCCTCCGCGTGCGTCTTCGTCCAGTGGAAGCCGATCAGCTTCCCCTCCTTCTCCGCGAGGAAGAAGCCCTTGGGGTCGAACCACGGCTCGGCGAACCGGTCGTCGAGGTCCCGCTGGACGAGCGAGCCCTGCTCGGGGTGGTGGGCGAAGGCCGCCGCGTTGACCGCGAGCCAGGCCGCGTCGTCCTGGCCGGGGACGAAGGTGCGGACCGTGACGCCCTCGGGCAGCACCGGCTCGGGGATGTCGAGCGGCGCCAAGGGGCGGCGCAGCTGGCGCAGTTCGCGGAACAGCGTCAGGCCGAGCACCTGGGCCAGATGCCGGGCCGCGGCCTTCCCGCCGTGCGCCCAGACCCGCAGCCGCTTGCCCGAGGCGGCGAGCAGCGCGGTGCCGAGCGCCCGGCCGTGACCGCGGCCGCGGTGCGACGGGTGGACGACGAGCTCGGCGGCCGGGGCCTCCACCGGGTCGGTGTCCTCCAGCTGCGCGTAGCCGTAGAGCTGGGCGCCGACCGTGAGGAGGAAGTGCCGCACCCCCTCGCGCCGGCCGTGGCGCAGGTACAGCCGTCCCTGCTCGGACACGGCGTGGACGCCGTCGGCGCGGTCGGTCGCCTCCAGCAGGTCGAGGACGTCCGTCACCTGCTCGGGGGAGAGCTCGTCGAGAGTGTGGATCTGCCGGCCGGGTTCGAGGGCCGGTGCCGCGTCAGGAGTCATGCTCCGAGCCTACGGATCGACTTCCTCCCTGCCCTGAAGGACGGGGATTCCCCATGGGGTTTTCGGCCGGTCGCCCCGCCTGCGGGTTCCTGCTTCGCGGACTGCCGATGCCGGGGCCTCCCCAGGCCGACACGGCATGTCCAGCCGTCAGCTCCATGCACGGGGCAACCCCGCTGAAGGAAGAGCGTGGGGTTCAGCCCTTCGTATCAACCTAGTTGTAACCCGGTACCCCCTGTTGCGCTACGCGCGTTGACTCTAGGCTGCGCCCGGTACGTCAGCAGTCGACAGGCGCCGCTCACAGCGGCGCGGGGACAAGGGGAACGATGGCAGCGACACCGAAGAAGAAGAGGACAGCGGGGCGGATACTCGCCGTCGGCGCGGGGCTCGCCACCGTCGGCGCGCTCGTCGCCGCGCTGCCCGCGGGCGCCTCGGGTACGAAGGGCGGGGGCGACGAGCGCGGCCGGGGACACGGCTACGGGCGTTACGTCGACGTGCAGCTCCTCTCCTTCAACGACCTGCACGGGAACCTGGAGCCCCCCACGGGCTCGGCCGGCCGGGTCACCCACACCAACGAGGACGGCACGACGAAGACCATCGACGCCGGTGGCATCGAGTACCTGGCCACGCACCTGCGCGAGGCCCGCAAGGGCAACCCGTACTCCGTCACCGCCGCCGCCGGCGACATGATCGGCGCCTCTCCGCTGGTCTCCGGGCTCTTCCACGACGAGCCGACCATCGAGGCGCTGAACCGGCTGAGGCTCGACGTCAGCTCCGTCGGCAACCACGAGTTCGACGAGGGAGCGCGCGAGCTCGCCCGGATGCAGAACGGCGGCTGCCACCCGACCGCCGGCTGCTTCGACGAGGACAGGAAGTTCAAGGGGGCGCGCTTCCCCTACCTCGCGGCCAACGTGACGAACGAGAAGACCGGCCGTCCGATCCTCGACCCGTACGTCATCTGGGAGCGCAACGGAGTCAAGGTCGGCTTCATCGGCGTCACCCTGGAGGGCACGGCCGACATCGTCTCCGCCGAGGGCATCAAGGGCCTGAAGTTCGGCGACGAGATCGAGGCGATCAACAAGTACACCAAGGTCCTGGAGCGCAAGGGCGTCAAGTCCATCGTCGCCCTGCTGCACGAGGGCGGTGCGCCGGCCTCGGGTTCGTACAACTACGACTGTGACAGCCCCGGTCCCGGCGACGGCATCTCGGGCCCGATCGTCGACATCGCGAAGAAGGTCAGCCCGCAGGTCGACGCCCTGGTCACGGGCCACACCCACCAGGCTTACGCCTGCACGATCCCGGACCCGTCGGGCAAGCCGCGCACGGTCACCTCGGCGGCCTCCTTCGGCAAGCTGTACACGGACACGACGCTGACCTACGACCGCCGGTCCAAGGACATCGTCCGTACCGCCGTCTCCTCCGCGAACCACGTCGTCACCCGCGACGTGGCGAAGGCCGCTGACATGACCCGGCTGATCGACCGCTGGAAGACGCTCGCCGCCCCGATCGCGAGCCGTCCGGTCGGCTACATCTCCGGTGACATCGACAACCCGTCCGACGTGCCCGAGAAGCCGCTGGGCAACCTGATCGCCGACGCGCAGCTGGAGGGCATGGCCCCGGCCGACAAGGGCGGCGCGCAGCTCGCGCTGATGAACCCGGGCGGTGTCCGCGCGCCGCTGGTCCACAAGGCGTCCGGCGCCGAGGGCGACGGGGTGGTGACCTACGGCGAGGCGTACACGGTCCAGCCGTTCACCAACATGATGACGGCGGTCGACCTGACCGGCGCCCAGCTCATCACCGCGCTCCAGCAGCAGGTGAGCGGCCCGAACCAGGCGGCCCCGAAGATCCTGCAGGTCTCGAAGGGCTTCACCTACACCCTGGACATGACGAAGACCGGCGCCGACCGGATCGTGACCTCCTCGGTGAAGCTGAACGGCGAGGCGATCGACCCGTCGAAGACCTACCGGGTCGCGATGAACGAGTTCCTGGCCGGTGGCAGTGACGGCTTCGCCGTCCTGAAGGAGCACAAGAACAAGCTGGTCGGCGCGTCCGACCTGGACCTGTTCACCGCCTACCTGGGGGCCCACTCCTCCGCGAGCGCCCCGCTGACCCCGCCGGCGACGGGCCGGATCACGGTCGTCAGGTAACACCGCGCACAACGACGCCCAGGGGGCGGCGGACCGTTCCGACGGCCCGCCGCCCCTTTCGCGTCACCGGGAGTCCCCACACCCGTTCAGGCCCGGTCGAGCCCCTCGTCCGCCACGACCGACGGCGGGGGCGTCGGCGCGCCCGGCAGTCTCAGGACCGCCGCCGTGCCGCCGCCCTCGGCCGCCGCCAAGGTCACCGTGCCGCCCGCCTGGTGGACCGTACGGGCCACGATCGACAGACCGAGGCCCGAGCCGGGCAGGCTGCGCGCCGACGGCGAGCGCCAGAAGCGCTCGAAGACATGGGGGAGTTCCTCCACCGCGACGCCCGGGCCGTGGTCCCGGACGGTCAGCTCGCCCCGCATCAGGGTCACCTCCACCGTGCCCCGCGCGGGCGAGAACTTCACCGCGTTGTCCAGGACGTTCACCAGCGCGCGCTCCAGCGCCGCCGGCTCCGCCCGGACGTACCAGGGCGCCAGATCCGTGACGAACGTCAGCTCGGGACCGCGCAGCCGTGCCCGGTCGAGGGCCGACCTCAGGAGCGTGTGCAGCGGGACGACCTTGAGCGGACCCGGCTCCGCCGCGTCCGGGCGCGCCAGCTCCTGGAGGTCGCCGATCAGCGCCGCCAGCTCCGTCATCTGCGCCTTCACCGACGCCATCAGCGCCCGCCGGTCCTCGGGCGGCAGCGCCCGGCCCGTCTCCTCGCTGCGGGCCAGCAGCTCGATGTTGGTACGCAGCGAGGTCAGCGGAGTCCGCAGCTCATGGCCCGCGTCCGCGATCAACTGCGCCTGCCGGTCCCGCGAGACCGCGAGCGCCGCCGTCATCGCGTTGAACGAGCGCGAGAGGCGGGCGATCTCGTCCTCGCCCTCGACCGGGATCCGTACCGTCAGGTCCTCCGTCGCCGCCACGTGCTCCACCGCGCCCGTCAGCCGGTTCACCGGCTCGAGCCCGGTCCGCGCCACCCACAGCCCGGCCGCGCCCGCGCCCACGACACCGATCCCGGAGACGAGCAGCAGCACCCAGCCGAGTGTGGACATCGAGCGGTCGATCTCGTACAGCGGACGGGCGACGGAGACCGCGACCGGCTGGTTGGCGATCGACACGGGATACGAGTAGACCCGCATCTCCGTGCCGTTCTCGGCGTCCGTCGTGTGCAGGGCGAACGGCTGCTCGCCCCGCGCGACGGCGAGGTCCGCGTTCCGGGCGGGGATCGGGGAGGTGCCGAGCGTGCAGAGGTCACCGGTGACGGTGACGATCTGCAGGGTCTGCGCGGGCCCGGCGGGCACCGGGCGGTCCCGCGCCCCCGGGGCGCAGGAGGCCAGCAGCATCCGCGCCTGCTCGTCCGTGAGGCGGCTGCCGCGCAGCGAGGAGTCCAGTTCGGCCTCCAGCTGCGCCCGGGTCACGAACCAGCAGGCGAGCGAGACCGCCGCCACCGCCACCGCGACCGCCGTCGCCGTCAGCAGCGCGAGCCGGGACCGCAGCGGCCGCGACCGGAACCACACCACAGGACCGCTCACTCGGGGCCTCCGCCGCGCAGCACGTACCCCACGCCCCGCACCGTGTGCACGAGGCGCGGCTCGCCGCCCGCCTCCGTCTTCCGCCGCAGGTACATCACGTACACGTCGAGCGAGTTCGAACTCGGCTCGAAGTCGAAGCCCCACACCGCCTTCAGGATCTGCTCGCGCGTCAGCACCTGGCGCGGATGTGCCAGGAACATCTCCAGGAGCGTGAACTCCGTCCGCGTGAGCTCCACCGCCCGGCCGGCCCGTGTCACCTCGCGGGTCGCCAGGTCCATCCGCAGATCCCCGAAGGTCAGGACGTCCCCCTCGGGCGCCGCCTCGGCGGCGCTCGCGTACGAGCTGCGCCGCAGCAGCGCCCGGATCCGGGCGAAGAGCTCGTCCAGCTCGAAGGGCTTCACCAGATAGTCGTCCGCGCCCGCGTCCAGACCGGTCACCCGGTCGCCGACCGTGTCCCGGGCCGTGAGCATCAGGATCGGCACGGTCGAGCCGGACGCCCGGATCCGGCGCGCCGCCGTCAGCCCGTCCATCCGGGGCATCTGCACGTCGAGCACGACGAGATCGGGGGCGTACGACTCCATCCGGGCGAGCGCGTCGACCCCGTCGACGGCCTCCTCGGTCCCGTACCCCTCGAAGGCGAGACTGCGCCGCAGGGCCTCCCGTACGGCGGGCTCGTCGTCGACGATGAGGATGCGGTCGCCTTCGTTCACCGGGCCAGTCATGGGGCCAGCCTCGCACGCGTTCAGTTCGCGCCGCCGTCCCGGAGCTCGTCCAGGTCGGCCTCGAGCGTGTTCACCGGGATGGCGAATCCGAGACCGACACTGCCGGCCGAAGAGCCGTTCGAAGAACTCGGCGAGTACATCGCCGAATTGATTCCGATGATCTCGCCGTTCATATTGATCAGCGCGCCGCCGGAATTCCCCGGATTGAGCGAGGCGTCCGTCTGGATCGCCTTGTACGTCGTCTTCGACGAACCGGTGTCGCCGTTGAACTCCTGCCCGCCGAACTCGAACGGCCACCCCTGCCGCGGGTCGTACTGCTGCCGCTGGTCCCGGCCGTCGTCCTTGGCCACCGTCACATCACGGTCGAGCGCGGAGACGATGCCGCTGGTCACCGTGCCGGTGAGGCCCTCCGGGGAGCCGATCGCCACGACCTCGTCGCCGACCCTCACGTCGTCGGAGTTCCCGAGCGTGGCCGCCTTCAGCCCGGAGGCGCCCTCCAGCTTGATCAGGGCGAGGTCCTTGTCGGGGTCGGTCCCGACGACCTTCGCCTCGTACGTCCTGCCGTTCGACAGCTGGACGCTGATCGAGGATGCGCCGGAGATCACGTGGTTGTTCGTGACGATCTCGCCGTCGCCTGTGATGATCACACCGGAGCCGGTGGACTTGCCGGACGTCGAGGACGCCGAGATCTCCACGATCGAGGGCGAGACGGCCTGGGCCACGCCGGCGACCGTGCCCTTGCTGCTCGCGGAGACGTTCGTACCGCTGACGCCGGACGCCGTGGGGGCGTCGTCCGCGGTGATCTGCTGCACCAGGGTCGCGGTGCCGCCGCCGACGGCCGCGGCGGCGATCGCCACGGCGACGAGGAGACCGACGCCCCGCCTGGCGCGCCGGCGCGGGAGAGGGGCGGCCGCGGCGGGCGCGGGCGGGGTCGGGGGAGTGACCGTCGGAGGGACGTGCCCCCCGGACGGCCAGACCGTCGTACCCGGCTCCGTGATGACGGGCTGCGTCGGGTCGTACGGCGGCCTCGGGGGCTGCGGCGGGTGGTACGGCTGCTGCGGCTGCTGGTGTTCCGTCATGCAGGAAACTCTCGGAGCCGTACATGAGAGCACTCTGAGGACGGCCTGAGAAGCCCGACAGAACCCTGTATGCCCCATATAAAAGGCAAGGGGGGTCGTCCCTGCGGCGGGTCAGCCGCCGTCGCAGCCGCAGGAGCGGCGGACCACCAGTGCCGACGGGAACTGCTTCACCCGTTCGCGCTTCGACCCCACCACCCGCAGCGAGTCGTCCAGGACCAGATCCACCGCCGCCCGGGCCATCGCCGGGCGGTCCGAGGAGATCGTCGTCAGCGGCGGATCCGTCAGCGCCGCCTCCTTCACGTCGTCGAAGCCCGCCACCGCCAGCTCCGTCGGCACGTCGATCCGCAGCTCGCGCGCCGCCCGCAGCACACCGAAGGCCTGGTCGTCGGTGGAACAGAAGATCGCCGGCGGCCGGTCCGGGCCGGAGAGCAGCTTCAGCGCGACCTGGTACGCGTCGTAGCGGTTGTACGGAGCCTGGAAGAGCCGCCCCTCGATCGAGTGGCCGGCCTCCAGCATGGCGCGCCGCCAGCCCTCCTCGTGGTCCGCGACCGGGTCGCCGACCGCCGGGGTGTTCGGGACGCCGCCGAGACACGCCACATACGGGTGCCCGTGCTCCAGAAGGTGCCGGGTGGCGAGCTGCGCTCCGCCGATGTCGTCCGTGACGACGGCCACGTCGTCCAGCGCCTCGGGCCGCTCGTGCAGCAGCACCACACGCGCGTCCCAGGCCTCGATCTCGCTCGCGGCCCGCTCGCTCATGCCCTGGCTGACCAGGATCAGACCGGAGACCCGCATCCCGAGGAACGCGCGGAGGTAGTGGACCTCGCGCTCGTCGCGGTAGTCCGAATTGCCGACGAGGACCATCTTGCCGCGCTCGGCGGCGGCCTGCTCGACCGCGTGCGCCATCTCCCCGAAGAACGGCTGACGCGCGTCGGGGACGATCATGCCTATGAGATCCGTGCGTCGCGATGCCATCGCCTGCGCCACCCGGTCGGGCCGGTAGCCCAGCTCCCTGATGGCGGCGAGTACACGCTCGCGCGTGGCCGGGGCGACCGGCCGGGGTCCGTTGTTGATGACGTAACTCACGACCGCGGTCGAAGTACCCGCCAGTCGCGCTACGTCATCCCGCGTCACCTTGGCCACGCGCGGCAGTCTACGCGGGGTGACCTACCTACCGGCAGGTCGCACTGTGGCTTCCGCCACGTTCTCGTCCTCCGCCGGGGTGACATCGTGCGCGTCATCCTTGACCCGGGCCTCTTCCTTCGCCCGCGCCTCCTCAGCCGCCCGCTCCACCTTCTCCGGCGTGACGAAGCGGTATCCGACGTTACGGACGGTGCCGATCAGCGACTCGTGTTCCGGGCCGAGCTTGGCGCGAAGTCGCCGCACGTGGACATCGACCGTTCGGGTGCCACCGAAGTAGTCGTACCCCCAGACCTCCTGGAGGAGCTGGGCGCGCGTGAAGACCCGGCCCGGGTGCTGCGCGAGGTACTTGAGGAGCTCGAACTCCTTGAAGGTCAGGTCCAGGACCCGCCCCTTGAGCTTGGCGCTGTACGTCGCCTCGTCGACCGAGAGGTCGCCGTTGCGGATCTCCATCGGGGAGTCGTCGGCCACGATCTGCTGCCGGCCCGTGGCCAGCCGCAGCCGGGCCTCGACCTCGGCCGGACCCGCGGTGTCGAGCAGCACGTCGTCGATGCCCCAGTCGGCGGTGACGGCCGCGAGACCGCCTTCCGTGACGACGAGGATCAGCGGGCAGCCGGGCCCGGTCGAGCGGAGGAGCTGACAGAGGCTGCGCACCTGCGGGAGGTCACGACGGCCGTCGACGAGGATGACGTCCGCGCCGGGGGTGTCCACCAGGGCGGGTCCCTCGGCCGGGGCCACCCGTACGTTGTGCAGCAACAGGCCGAGGGCGGGAAGCACCTCGGTCGAGGGCTGGAGTGCGTTGGTCAGCAGCAGCAGTGAACTCATCGGCCGCCTCCTGCGGGGGTGGCCGACCGGGTGTCCTGTCGGTCGTGCTCGGTTCGCTCGTCCATGACGTCGGTTCCTCCTCGGTCCCTGCGAGGACGTCTGCGTGTCTCACATGCGGCTCTCGCGCCCTGAGAGCTTTTGTTCATCCGTCCGTAACAACGGTCGGAAAACGCAAAAGGACCCGGGGGCTGCGTTGCCCGGATCCTCTGCCTAGGAGAATAGCCCACATGAGTTCCGAGGCAGAGGGGCGATTTCACATCGTGGATGTCTCCTCGATCACGTCCCGTCCCCAGCGTGCCACTTTGCACACCACTGACGGTGTCCGTATCGAGGCTGTTTACGAACCGTGTACGCGGGGCGTCACCGACACCGCCGTCGTCCTGGCCCACGGGTTCACCGGGTCGGCCGCCCGGCCGTCCGTCCGCCGTGCCGCCGAGGCGCTCGCCGAGCACGCGGCCGTCGTCACTTTCTCCTTCCGCGGACACGGCCGTTCGGGTGGTCGCTCCACCGTCGGCGACCGTGAGGTCCTCGACCTCTCCGCCGCCGTGCGCTGGGCCCGGAAGCTCGGCCACGCGCGCGTGGCGACCCTCGGCTTCTCCATGGGCGGCTCGGTCGTGCTGCGCCACGCGGCCCTGGAACGGGGCACCGGCGGCCACACCGACGCGGTCGCGGCCGTCAGCGCACCCGCCCGCTGGTACTACCGGGGGACACCCTCGATGCGCCGCGTCCACTGGCTGATCACCCGCCCCATGGGCCGCCTGGTCGGCCGGTACGGACTCCGGACACGGATCCACAACCAGGACTGGAACCCCGTACCGCTGTCGCCCGTGGAGGCCGTCCCGCTGATCGCGCCGACCCCGCTGCTGATCGTGCACGGCGACCGCGATCCGTACTTCCCCGTCGACCACCCGCGCATGCTGGCGGAGGCGGGCGCGGACGAGCTGTGGCTGGAGCGCGGCATGGGCCACGCCGAGAACGCGGCCGACGAGGACCTGCTGCACCGTCTGGGGGACTGGCTCACCCGCCGATAGCCCATCATGGACACCGGCGCGCACACGAACGAAGGGAGCGCCGCTATGGCAGCGGGAACCATCCGCTACTGGGCCGCGGCCAAGGCCGCCGCCGGTGTCGCCGAGGAGCCGTACACCGCCGAGAACCTGGCCGAGGCGCTGGACGCCGCCCGTGCGAAGCACCCGGGCGAGCTGGTCCGCGTACTCCAGCGGTGTTCGTTCCTCGTCGACGGCGACCCCGTCGGGACCCGCGGCCATGAGACCGTACGCCTTGCCGAGGGCGGCACGGTCGAGGTGCTCCCGCCGTTCGCAGGAGGGTGAACCGCACAGCATGAGCAGCGATCAGCAGCAGCCGTACGACCAGGGTTACGGCCAGGGGTACCCCCAGGGCCACGACCCGAGCCACGACCCGTACGCGGGTCAGCAGCAGTACGGCGCCCAGGATCCCCACGTCACACAGACGTGGCAGGGCCAGACCTGGGACACCCAGTACCAGCCGGTGGTCCAGCCCGCGCAGCCGCAGCAGCCGGCGGCGTACGACGCCACCGCCCACCTGCCCCCGCAGCCCGCGACCACGGCCCACCCGCTGCCGGACGAGACGCCGGCCGCCGCCCCCGTCCGGGGCGAGCCCACGGCCGCGTACTCCGCGCCCACCACCTCCGGCCACACCCGCCTCACGGACGCCCAGCGCGCCCGGGCCGAGGGCCGCTCGCCGATCATCGCGCCCGGGATCCAGCCCGCCGCCCTCACCGCGGTCCTCGGCGTCCTGCTCGCGGGCGGCGCCGCACTCGGCTCGTACGGACTGCTCGTCCCGCTCGTCCTGCTCCAGGCTGTCACCGCCGCCGGCTGGTTCCGCCTCAACGGCATGTGGCCCGCCCGCCAGGGCATCGCCCTCGCCTTCGCCGGCGGCCTGGCCGCCGACGTCGCCCTGCTCGCCGCCGGCCGCGAGAACGCGCCCGCCGCGATCATCGGCACCCTCGGCGTCTGGGTGCTCCTCACCCTCGTCCTCCAGCTCCGCAGCCACGCCGACCCCGACGAGCGGATGTACGGCCTGATGGCCACCGTCGCCTCGGCCGCGCTGACGATCGTCGCCACCGGGCACCTCGGCGCGGCGCCCGACGCCGTGGTCGTCGGCGGCCTCGCAGTCCCCGCCCCCACCTCCGCCCGCGCCCTCCCTCTGCCCGGCCCGGCCTCCGTCGTCGTGGCGCTCCTGGCCGCCGCGGGCGCCGGGATCGCGGCCGGCGGGTTCACCGACCTGGGGACCTCAGGGGCGCTGCTCGGCCTCGCCGCCGGGGTCTGCGCGCTCGTCGGACTGCACGTCGCGAGCTACGACTACCCCTCACGGTTCGTGCACATGACCGCCGGTGTCGCACTCCCGCTGACCGCCGCCGCCCCCGCCGTCTACCTGCTGGGACGCGCCCTCGCCTGACCCGGGGGAACCATCCGGCCCCGCGACGCGTCGATCTTGATGCCGGGGGCCGGACAAGTTTTTGGGGGCGGGCAGGTCATGCGAGCACTGCGCGTATTGCTGATCGTGGCCGTCGTGCTCGGCGGGATCTTCGTCGGCGTCGACCGGATCGCGGTCTCCTACGCCGAGTCCGAGGCCGCCGACCGCGTGCGGCTCGGCCCCGCGGGGGCCGACTCGACGGACGTCGACATCAAGGGCTTCCCGTTCCTGACCCAGGCGATGGACAAGCGGTTCGACGAGGTCGACGTGGTGCTGACCGGCGTCGAGGCCACGGCCGGCAGCCGGAGGATCCGGATCAGCGAGATGACCGCCGCGCTCCGGGACGTGACGGTCGAGGACGACTTCGCGGGCGCCCGCGCGCGCACCGTGACCGGTACCGCCCTGATCTCGTACGCCGACCTGACGGCCGCCGCCGACCGTGACGTGAAGATCGCCTACGGCGGCGACGGCAAGCTGAAGGTCACCGGCGGGGTCGAGATCCTGGGCCGTACGGTCACCCGCAGCGTCGTCTCCTCGGTGACCCTGGTCGACGGGAACACCATCCGGGTCCGCGCCGACAAGGTGCCGGGCGAGGGCATCCCGGGCCTGGAGTCCCTGATCCGCAAGCGCACCGACTTCGACCGCGAGATCGGCGGGCTGCCGCAGGGCATGAAGCTGGAGAGGGTCGAGGCCCGCGAGGACGGCGTGGCGATCGCCGTGACGGGCACGGACGTGGCCCTGGCCGGCTGAGGCCGGCGGCCCGGCTGCGGATCGGGCCGAACACGGCGACCGGACGGGCTGGCGACGGCGGCCCCGGGCCGGGCCGGCATGCGACGGACGGGCGCCGGAGGCGGTATGGACGGCGGCTCGGCCACATGGTGAGACGGCACCGTCCGACCCGTAGAAAAACCACCCCGCGGCCATGCCCCCGACCCGGGCGGCGCCCGGTTTCTCCGTGATCTCGTCCCACATCTCGGACGATCGCGTCTCAAAATATGACACACCGGTGACACGGCCGCCTGTCCGTCCCTACGATCGTGGGCATGAAGCGACAGGCGGATCTCACGAAGCGGCGGGCAGTAGACCTGTGCCGCATCGCCGCCATGCTCTGTCGCCCCGTCTGAGCGGGACGCCCCAGTCCCGCATTCCCCAGGCCCTTCCGACCCCCGGTCGGGGCCACCCCCGTGTAGCCCGTACGTGGCGCTGACGCGTACCCGCACCCCCCTGCGCGACACCCGCAGCACCGCAACACCGCACCACACCGCCGAACACTGCCCCGGAGGAGAAACAGCATGAGCCGCAGCGACGTCCTGGTAGACGCCGACTGGGTCGAGGCGAACCTCGACAACCCGCAGGTGGCCGTCGTCGAGGTCGACGAGGACACCTCCGCGTACGAGAAGAACCACATCCGCAACGCGATCCGGATCGACTGGACCCAGGACCTGCAGGACCCGGTCCGCCGTGACTTCATCGACCAGGAGGGCTTCGAGAAGCTCCTCTCGGCGAAGGGCATCGCGAACGACACCACGGTCGTCCTCTACGGCGGCAACAACAACTGGTTCGCCTCCTACGCGTACTGGTACTTCAAGCTCTACGGCCACCAGGACGTGAAGCTCCTCGACGGCGGCCGCAAGAAGTGGGAGCTCGACTCCCGCGACCTCGTCGACGGTTCCGACGTACCTGCCCGCCCGGCCACCGAGTACAAGGCCAAGGCCCAGGACACCTCCATCCGTGCCTTCCGCGACGACGTCGTGGCCGCGATCGGCGCCCAGAACCTCGTCGACGTGCGTTCGCCCGACGAGTTCTCCGGCAAGCTGCTCGCGCCGGCCCACCTCCCGCAGGAGCAGTCGCAGCGCCCCGGCCACGTGCCCAGCGCCCGCAACATCCCGTGGTCGAAGAACGCCAACGACGACGGCACCTTCAAGTCGGACGACGAGCTCAAGGCCCTCTACGAGGACGAGCGGGTCGACCTGGCGAAGGACACCATCGCCTACTGCCGTATCGGTGAGCGCTCCGCGCTGACCTGGTTCGTGCTGCACGAGCTGCTCGGCGTCGAGAACGTCAAGAACTACGACGGCTCGTGGACCGAGTACGGCTCCCTCGTCGGCGTGCCGATCGAGCTCGGCGCCAACAAGTAACACCACCGGACGCACGGACCCAAGGACAGGACGAAAGACATGTGTGGAGCACAGCCCGGCGGCCCCGACGCCTCGACGATCAAGCCCGGTGAGACCACCATCCAGGGCTTCGTGACCAGGGACGGCGAGCCCGTCACCGGTTACGTCCGCCTTCTGGACTCGACCGGTGAGTTCACGGCCGAGGTCCCGACCTCCGCCACCGGCCAGTTCCGCTTCTACGCGGCCGAGGGCACCTGGACCGTCCGCGCCCTGGTCCCCGGCGGCACCGCCGACCGCCAGGTCGTGGCGCAGCACGGCGGCCTCGCCGAGGTCGCGATCGCGGTCTGATCAGCTGACGCGCCCCTCGCACCGCTCGGCGCGGGGGCGCCTCAAGGGCTTCGACCAAGAAGCCCCTTCTGCCGGCCGAAGGGCCGTGCCTCCTGGGGGGTTGGACGCTTTCCCGGACTTGAGGCACGGCCCTTCGGTCTTACCCTGAAGATATGTACGCGCGTCGTCGGCACGTCTACTTCTGGCTGATGGGCGGCTGTCTGCTGCTCTTCGTGGGCGCCTGGGCCGTCGTGCGGCTGTTCTCGATGCCCGTCGCCATCGGGATGTGCGTGGTCGCCATGCTCATCCCGCCGGTCGCCGCGATGATCGCGAACCGGCGGGGCCCGGAGGACCGCTGGTGGGACGATCCGTCCGGGGACCCGCAGTCCGACGAGTGGTGGGACGAACTGGACGGCAAGAAGCGCCGCGAGGATCAGTAGCCGGCAGCGGACCAGGGCAGGGTCAGTAGCCGGTCGGTGAACCAGGGCGGTTCAGCAGCCGGTCAGTAGACCAGGGCCTGCGTGCCGTCCGCCATGGACTCCTGGACGAAGACCTGCGCGCCGGCGATACGGACGCCCTCCAGGACGTCCTTCTCCGTGATCTCGCGGCGGGCCGCGCACTGGGTGCAGAGCGTGATCCGCCCCGCCGCCAGGATCGAGTCGATGAGGTCCGGGAGCGGCGCGGCGTGCGGGAGTTCGAACTCGGCCGCGCGGCCCGGGAGCGCGAACCACGACGACTCGCCCGTCAGCCAGAGCGAGACCTCGACCCCGCTGGCCACGGCGACGGCCGCCACGGTGAAGGCCTGGGAGCAGCGTTCGGGGGCGTCGGCCCCGGCGGTCACCTTGATCACGAGCTTCTTCGCCATATACCGAACTGTAATGCGAACCTCTGCAACCTCATGCACCACTCACGAGTCAGCCCTGTGCGCGGATAACGGAATCCTCGCTTCAGGTCTCGTGGGGGGACCCTCTTGGAAAGCACGGAAGAAAGCGCCGCCGCGCCGCGTCGGCGCAGGACCGGACGGACGCTCGGCCTCGTCGCCGTCGCCGCCGTCCTCGGCCTCGTCGGCGGCACCGCCGTGGGCTACGGCATCCAGGCCGAGCGCGAGCCGACGGCTCTGCCCGCACTGAACCAGCCGGGTCTCGCCTACCCGAAGCCGCTCCCGGCGGGGCAGAAGGCCGCGCCCCTGCCGGTCTCCGAGGACCGCAAGGTCAAGACGGACGGCGATCTGCGCAAGCTGCTCCTGCCGCGCCCGGCGGGCGCGAAGGAGACGAAGTTCTCGGACCTCGGCGACGGCTGGATGCCGGTGTCCGCGTACGCCCGTGAATTCAGGAACCCGGGTCGGGCGCTGGACTTCCAGCTCAGCAGTGGCATCAGGCGCGTCGCGCGCACGACCTGGCAGCAGGGCAAGTACCGGTTCACCGAGATCCGGCTGGTCCAGTACCGCTCCACCGACACCCTCGGCGCGCAGGAACACGCCGAGGGCCAGATGGAGTACATGTCCGACGAGGACTACGCCTCCTCCGAGGGGGAGGCGATCAAGGGCTCCGCCAACGGCCGCTACTACCTGTTCCCGGTGGAACGGAAGGCCGGATACCTGGACCTCTACGAGGCCCGGGCGTACTTCCACCGCGGCGACATCATGGCCGAGATCTTCGTCGTCGACACCAAGAAGATCTCCGCGAAGGAGATCAGTTCGATCGCCGAGCAGCAGCTGGGGCGCCTGTGAGCGAGGACCTGAACACCGTGACCGAGCCGACGAAGCCCGGCCGCGGACGCAAGCTGTGGGCGGTCGTCCTGCCGGCCGTGCTCGTCCTCGGCGCGATCGGCGGCGGCGTCACGTACACCGCCGTCACCGTCGACGGCGCCGACCGCAGCGCGCCGACCGTCGTCTGGGAGGCACCGGCCGACACGGCCGAGAACAGGTACAAGGACCCCGCCGCGGGCGCGCTGCGCGGCAGGGCGTCGACGCCGCTCAGCAAGCTGCTCCTGCCGGTGCCGGAGGGATACGTCCTCGGCCCCGACATCGAGTCGTACGGGAACGACGGCGAGCTGGGCGACAAGGAGGCCCTCGCGCTGCTGAAGCAGGAGGGCAAGGGGCTCTCCGGCAAGAAGCGCCGCGCGTACGAGAAGCGGGTCGAGAAGGTCGGCATCAAGGGCATCGCCGTCCGTTCCTTCGCCTCGGAGGGCAGCGACGTCGTGGTCTCCATCCGCGTCGCGCAGATGAAGGACAAGAAGCGGATCCGCGAGATGTTCGAGCTCAGGAAGGACCTCTTCGAGCTCTTCGAGTTCCCCAAGGGGCCGAAGATCAGCGGGCACAAGAACTCCGCCTGCTTCATGGTTCCCGAGAGCAAGGACCTGACGAAGGCGGAGAAGGCCGGGCAGCTCGTGGAGATGCACTGCACGGCGTACGAGTCCGAGGTCGAGGTCACGGTCACCGTCGCGGGCACCAAGCCGTTCGACAGGTCGGCGGCCGCCAAGCTGGTGCAGAAGCAGCTGGACCACATCACGTCCCCGGGGGAGTACGTATGACCGAGCAGACGACGGACACCGGCGTGAAGCCTCCGGAGCAGGCTGCCGCCCCGGCCGCGGAAGCGGTGACCGAGGCGCCGGCAGCGGAGGCGGTGACCGAGGCGCCGGCAGCGGAGGCGGTGACCGAGGCGCCGGCAGCGGAGGCGGTGACCGAGGCGCCGGCAGCGGAGGCGGTGACCGAGGCGCCCGCCGCGGAGGCGGTGACCGAGGCGCCCGGTGCAGCTCGGGCCGCTCCGGCGGAGCCAGCCGAGCCGGTCGGCCGACCGGACATCGCCGCGCCTGCCGAGCAGCCCGGGCCGGACATCGCCGTTCCTGCCGAGCAGCTCGGGCCGGACGCCGAGCCCAAGCCCAGGGCCTCCCGCAGGCCGCTCCTCTGGGCCGTCGCCCGCTGGACCGCCGCCGCGCTCGTCTTCGGCGGCGTCGGGGCCGGGACCGCGCTCGGTATCACCTCCATGGAGCGCACCGACGTGCCCGGTCTCGCGACCGAGAGCGACGGCCGCTGGGCGTACCCGGAGCTCAGCCTCCCCGCGCTCCCGGCCGACGTGCCGCGGCCCTTCACCGAGGGCAACGACGGCGAGATCCACCACGCCGACCTGCGCAGACTCCTTCTCCCCGCACCCGCCGGCGCCACGCCCGACCCGAAGCTGAACGGCGGCTGGGTCGGCGTGGACCAGTTCCTGTCCCAGTACCGGACGGACGAACGGGCCGAGCTGTCGGAGTTGCTGAAGGAGTCCGCGCTGCGGCACATCGCGGCCAGGGGCTGGACCACGCCGGACGGGACGACGACCCGGATCCACTTGCTCCGGTTCAACTCGGTGGCCTTCGCCGAGACCTTCAAGGACGACGCCCTCCAGGCCGGCTCGGTGGCCGGTCCGCTCCTCGAGGGGGTCGAGGGCGTCCAGGTGGACAGCGACGCCGCGCTGGACATCAGGGTGCCGTACACGGCGCTGTACTCGTTCGTCGAGCTGCCCCAGAACGACGATCAGTCCCGCTGGGCCTACATCCAGGCCGGTGACACCGTGGCGCTGATCGCCCAGTCCCGGGACGGAGAGGCGCTGACGGTCCCGTTCCAGCAGACGGTGGCGCTCCAGAACCAGCTCCTGAGCTGACCGGTCGCGCACCGACCGACCTCACAGAGAGGGCCGGGTCCCCGCAGACTAAGCTGGGGTCCGGCCCGTTCCGCCTTCACCGCTCATCCGAGGAGCACCCGTGATCATCTTCTTCGAAGTCCTCCTGGCCCTGGTCTGCGTCGCCGTGCTCGCGTTCACCGGTCTGGCCGTGAAGAAGCTGTACCAGGGCCAGCGGTAACCACCTCTACGGAACGACAGAGCTGCTCATGATCGAGATCCCGTCCGACCTCAACCCGGACCTCGTCCCCCTCGCGTTCCTCCTCGGAACGTGGGAAGGCGCGGGCGTGGCCGACTTCCCCGGCGCCGAGAAGTGCAACTTCGGCCAGTCCGTGACGTTCAGCCACGACGGCCGTGACTTCATCGAGTACCACTCGCACTCGTGGGTCCTGGACAACGAGGGCAACCAGGTCCGCCCGCTGGAGAGCGAGAGCGGCTACTGGCGGATCGACAAGGACCGCAAGGTCGAGACCGTCATGGTCCGCGACCAGGGCATCGTGGAGATCTGGTACGGCGAGCTCGCCGACAAGAAGCCGCAGATCGACCTGGTCACCGACGCCGTGGCCCGGACGGCGGCGTCCGGCGCCTACAGCGGCGGCAAGCGGCTCTACGGCTACGTCAAGGGCGACCTGATGTGGGTGGGTGAGAAGGCGACCCCCGAGGTCCCGCTCCGCCCGTACATGTCCGCGCACCTGAAGAAGGTCGTGACGCCCGAGGAGGTCGCGGAGATGGCGCGCAACCTCGGCGACCTGCCGGACGACGGCATCGCCTTCTTCAAGTAGGACTCCTCCGTCGGCGAGGAGCCCTTCTCCGCGGGCCTTCTTCGATCAGGCCTCACGAGACCCAGCCGTGTGCGCCCACGCCCTCCTACACTGGGGGGCGTGGTGAGCACCGACTGGAAGAGCGACCTGCGGCAGCGTGGCTATCGGCTGACGCCTCAGCGCCAGCTTGTCCTGGAGGCCGTCGACACGCTGGAGCACGCGACGCCCGACGACATCCTGGGCGAGGTCCGCAAGACCGCCTCCGGTGTGAACATCTCCACCGTGTACCGGACCCTGGAGCTCCTGGAGGAGCTCGGGCTCGTCTCCCACGCCCATCTCGGGCACGGG
This sequence comes from Streptomyces sp. NPDC057271, assembly GCF_042668715.1. Taxonomy (NCBI): domain Bacteria; kingdom Bacillati; phylum Actinomycetota; class Actinomycetes; order Kitasatosporales; family Streptomycetaceae; genus Streptomyces; species Streptomyces sp. NPDC057271. The sequence goes on along the minus strand of NZ_JBHUYJ010000039.1, from coordinate 38,015 downwards.
GCGCCGACCTACCACCTCGCCGACCGGCACCACCACCTCCACCTGGTCTGCCGGGACTGTACGGAGGTCATCGAGGCGGATGTGGAGGTGGCCGCCGAGTTCACCGGGAAGCTGCGCGAGACCTTCGGCTTCGAGACGGACATGAAGCACTTCGCGATCTTCGGCCGGTGCCGGGACTGTTCGAACAAGGACACCGGTACGCAGTCGTAGGCTTGCCCCATGCAGCAACATTCAGCGCACAGCCCTCTGCTGTCCCTGCCCGGCGCCGTCCCCGCCGAAGGCCGTGACGAAGGTGTCGCCGCGCACTACGGCGACCTGTTCCGCGAGCAGCGTGCCCTCGCCGCGGGTGACGGCTTCGTCGATCTCTCGCACCGCGGTGTCGTCGCCGTCTCCGGCGACGACCGCCTGAGCTGGCTGCATCTGCTGCTCACCCAGCACGTCAGCGAGCTGCCGGTCGGCCGTGCCACCGAGGCGCTGATCCTCTCCGCCAACGGTCACATCGAGCACGCGCTCTATCTCGTCGACGACGGCGAGACCGTCTGGGCGCATGTCGAGCCCGGCACGCAGGACGACCTCATCGCCTACCTGGAGTCGATGAAGTTCTTCTACCGGGTCGAGGTCGCCGACCGTACGGACGAGGTCGCCGTCGTCCACCTCCCGGCCGGCTCCATCGCCGAGGTGCCGCGGGGCGTCGTCGTACGGGAGACCCCGCACGGCCGCGACCTGTTCCTGCCACGCGCCGACCTGGAGTCCTTCGCGGCCGCTCACGGTCCGGCCGCCGGGATGCTCGCGTACGAGGCGCTGCGGATCGAGGCGCACCGGCCGCGGCTCGGCTTCGAGACCGACCACCGGACCATCCCGCACGAGCTGGGCTGGATCGGCACCGCGGTGCACCTGCAGAAGGGCTGCTACCGCGGGCAGGAGACCGTCGCGCGCGTCCACAACCTGGGGAAGCCGCCGCGTCGCCTCGTCTTCCTGCACCTCGACGGCAGCGAGGTGCATCTCCCGGGCCACGGCACCCCGATCCGGCTCGCGTCGGACGGCGCCGAGGGCCGTCAGCTGGGCTTCGTCACCACCTCCGGCCGCCATCACGAGCTGGGGCCGATCGCGCTGGCGATGGTCAAGCGGAACGTGCCGGTGGACGCGGAGCTGATGGCCGGGGAGACGGCTGCCGCGCAGGAGACGGTCGTCGAGCCGTAGCTCCTCAGACCTCCAGGAGCACCGTGAACGGGCCGTGATTCGTGAGCGAGACGCGCATGTCCGCTCCGAACCGGCCCGTCTCCACGTGTGCGCCCAGCTCGCGCAGCCGCGCCACGACCTCGTCGACGAGGGGTTCGGCGACCGGACCGGGCGCGGCGGCGTTCCAGGTGGGGCGGCGGCCCTTACGGGCGTCCCCGTAGAGGGTGAACTGAGAAATCACCAACAAGGGGGCATTGATGTCCGAACAGGATTTCTCTCCCTCCAGAATCCGGACGGACCACAGTTTTCTGGCCAACTGTGCCGCTTTCTCCGGAGTGTCCTCGTGGGTGACTCCCACCAGCACACACAGCCCTTCGCCGACGATCTCGCCGACCGTCTCGCCCGCCACGACGACGCTCGCGCCGTCCACTCTCTGCACCACTGCACGCATACAGGCCAACCTACAGACCTTCACATAGGGGCTGAACGGGTGCAGAGCGCCTGCACGTGCAGGGGCGGGAGTGGCACCATGCGTGTCAGGCGGTGCGGTTCCGCACCGGTCGAGGGGACGATTCACATGAGTGCACCTGGCGCCGGGCAGACGCCGGCCCGTTTCGGAGTAGGCGTACGTCCGCCCGTGCAGCGGACGACGGAGCCCGCACTGCCGGAGCGGCGGCAGCCCGACGTCGCCGCCCTGAGGCTGCCTGAGCTGCGCGCGCTCCGCCGTGACGCGCAGGGCGACGAGGCGGACCTCAGTTACGTACGACGGATGCTGCAGGGCCGTATCGACATCCTCCGGGCCGAGCTGGCGCGGCGTACGGATCCGGAGTCACCGGTACTGGACCGGCTGTCGGAGATCCTCGCGGACGTGCCGTCGCGGCGGGGTTCGTCCGCGCGGCACGTGACGCTGTCGACGCCGCGGAGCGAGGAGTACCGGCGGCTGGCGGCGGAGATGCTCTCGGAGGTCGAGCTGTCCGACCTCGGGGCGCGGACGGACGACGAACTGCACACGGCGATGGGCCGGCTCGCGGGGTACGAGCAGCAGATCTCGCGGCGACGGCAGGATCTCCAGCGGACGGCCGACGACTGCAGCGCGGAGATCACCCGCCGCTACCGCGAGGGCGAGGCCCAGGTGGACGACCTCCTGGCCTGAGGGCGTGTGCGCCTGGGCGCGTGTGCGCCTGGGCCGGAGTGTCTGAGCACGTGAGCGCCGGAGTTCCCGAGTGCCGGAGTTCCCGAGTGCCCGAGGCTGTGGATGCCCGAGCGTCCCAGGGCAGGGGATCCCGAGGGCTTGACCGTCTGGGCGGGGCGAAGCCCTGTCGGGGGCTGGGGGAGTCGCCGACTCGGGCCCGTCGGGACCGGGGGGTCGCCGACTCGGGCCCGGCGGGGTCCGCTCGGGCCCGTGGGGCCCGCAGCCCCGGGGTCGCCGGGGCCCCGGCGACCCGGCGGGAAAACTCGCGTGCGAGGGCTTGGCGGCGTGCATAGTCTCGCCGTCATGAGCCTTGAGGTACGCCCCGTGGGCGAGTCCGAGTTCGGCGAGTGGCTGCGTGCGCTCAAGACCGGGTTCATGACCCCTCCGGTCGTCACGGACGAGGAGGTCGAGAAGCGACTGCCGCTGTTCGACCTCTCCCGCACGCTCGGTGTCTTCGACCGCGGCCGGATCGTGGCCACCTTCCGTACGTTCACGCAGGAGCTGTCCACCGTCGGCGGCGGCTCTCTCGCGGCCGACGCCATCAGTCAGGTGACCGTCTCGCCGACGCACCGCCGCCGTGGGGTGCTCCGCCGGGTGATGACGGCGGATCTCGCCGCGGCGAAGGAGCGGGGCGACGCCGTCGCGACCCTCATCGCCGCCGAGTACCCGATCTACGGCAGGTACGGCTTCGGTCCCGCGACCTGGACCACCGAGTGGGTCGTCGACCTGACCCGCGCGGGGCTCGACCCGCGCCGTACGGGCCGGCCCGAGTGCGGCGGCTCGGTCGACCTCTCCGACGGCGCGGAGATCCGCAAGATCGGCCCCGAGGTCCATCGCCGCCTGGCCCGGGTCCGGGCCGGTGTCCCGAACCGCAGCGCCCGGGACTGGGACCGCGGCACCGGCCTGGGCTTCCAGCCCACGCCCTGGACCGAGCCCTTCTACGCCGTCTACCGCTCGGAGTCCGGCGAGGTCGAGGGCTATGTCGGCTACCGCTCGGACGACAAGTGGGACGACGGCAAGCAGCCGGTGAACACGGCCACCGTCCGGGACCTGATCGCCTGCACCCCGGCCGCCGAACGGGCGCTGTGGCGCTACCTCTGCTCGATCGACTGGGTGACCTCGGTGCGGTCGGGCTACCGGGCCCCCGACGACCTGCTGCCGCTGACCCTGCCCGACCCGCGCGCGGCGAGGGTCCTGAGCCACGCCGACATGCTGTGGGTCAGGGTCCTGGACGTGGCCAAGGTGCTGGAGGGGCGTGCGTACGCCTCGTCGGGCAGTCTCGTCCTGGAGCTGCGGGACGCGGACGGACTGGCGGGCGGGCGCTACCGGCTCGACGCCTCCCCGGAGGGCGCGGAGTGTTCCCGTACGACCGGGTCCGCGGATCTCGCCCTCGACATCGCCGAGTTGGGGACGCTCTCGCTCGGTGACGAGTCGGTGGCGCGGCTGGTGGCGCTGGGGCGGGTCGAGGAGCTGACGGCGGGTGCGGCCGCCCGCGCGGACGTGCTGCTGCGGTCCGCGCGCCGGCCGTGGTGCCCCGACATATTCTGAGCGGCTTCCCTCACCTCGTACGGAGGCGGAACAGCGTCCCCGAGGCGGCGATGCCCGTGGCCATGATGCCCGCGCACCAGGCCAGCGCGATCCAGGGCGTGTTGCCGACCGGCTGGTCGAGCAGCAGTCCGCGCATCGACTCGATGAGAGGGGTGACGGGCTGGTGCTCGGCGAAGCCGTGCAGCCAGCCCGGCATGGTCTCGATCGGGACGAACGCGCTGCTCGGGTAGGGCAGGAACATCATGAGGAACGTGATCCCGCCCGCTGCTTCGGGCGTGCGGGTGAGCAGCCCGAGCGCCGCGGAGAGCCAGGAGATCGCGGTGATGAAGGCGACGAGCAGCCCGAGCGCGGCGAGCCAGCCGAGGGGGGTCGCGGTGGGCCTGAAGCCGATGGCAAAGGCCGCGCCGAGGACGAGAGCGGTGGCGGCGAGGTTGCGGGCGATGCTGGCGCCGACATGGCCGGCGAGGATCGGCGTACCGCCGATGTCGAGCGAGCGGAAGCGGTCGATGATCCCGCCCTTCATGTCCTCGCTGACGCCGACGGCGGTACCGGCGGAGCCGAAGCCGGAGCAGAGGATCAGTACGCCGGGGACGACGTAGGTCACGTACAGCGTGCCGGTGTCGATGGCTCCGCCGAAGAGGTAGACGAAGACCAGCATCAGCATGATCGGCAGCATCATCGAGGTGATGACGGCGTCGACGTTGCGGCGGCCGAGGCGGAGCCCGCGGCCGGTCATCGTGAGGGCGTCAGACATGGAGGGGCTCCTTCTCCGTGAGCGTCAGGAAGACGTCGTCGAGCGTCGCGGTGCGCAGCGCGAAGCGGACGATGTCGGTGCGGCCGGGGTCGAGTTCGTCGAGGAGCGCCCGGACCTGGGCGGCGCTGCCGTCGGTGGGGACGCCGAGGGTGAGGGTCTCGGCCTCGTGGTGGACGGCCCGGTCGGCGAGCCGCAGGTAGCTCTCCCGGTCGCGCAGGACGAGGTCGAGGCGGTGGTCGGCGAACCGGGCCTTGAGCTGCTGCGCGGTGCCGTCGGCGACGACGCGGCCGGCGTCCATGACGGCGATGCGGTCGGCGAGCCGGTCGGCCTCCTCCAGGTACTGGGTGGTGAGGAAGACGGTCGTACCGCTGTCGGAGAGGGCGCGGACCACGTCCCAGAGTTCCCTGCGGCTGCGCGGGTCGAGGCCGGTGGTCGGCTCGTCGAGGAAGATCACCGAGGTCTCGCCGGGGTCGCGGACCAGGCCGGCGGCGAGATCGAGGCGGCGGCGCATGCCGCCCGAGTACGTCCTGGCGAGGCGCCCGCCCGCGTCGGAGAGGCCGAAGCGCTCCAGGAGTTCGGCGGCGCGGCGGGCGGCGGCCGGGCGGGAGAGCCCGGAGAGCCGGGCCATCATGCGCAGGTTCTCGACGCCGGTCTGCATCTCGTCGACGGCGGCGAACTGTCCGGTCAGGCTGATGGCGCGGCGCACGCGGGACCGCTCGTCGGCGATGTCGTATCCCGCCACGCGTGCCTGGCCGGAGTCCGGTGCGGTGAGCGTGGCGAGGATGCGGACGGTGGTCGTCTTGCCGGCGCCGTTGGGACCGAGGAGGGCGAAGACGGTGCCCTGTTCGACGCGGAGGTCGAGGGAGTCCAGTACGGGGACGGCCCCGTAGGCCTTGCACAGGCCGATGGCTTCGATGGCGGGTGGTACGGCCGGGAGGGCGCGTGGTGCGGGCGCGACGGCGGATGGCATGGGTCCCCCTGGGATCGGTACTGCGTATGCCTTACGCGTTACTGTGTAAGGGTTACGCATTACTAGGATGGCCGTCAAGCGAAAGAAGGGCGGATGCGATGGCGGACGACAGGAGCGAGGGCGGCGGAACCTTCCTGCCCGCGAGCATCGAGGCCGCCTGGGGGCTGCGCGAGCGCCCCTCCAAGGGCCCCAAGCCGGGGCTCACCCTCGACCGGATCGTGACGACGGCCGTCGCCGTCGCCTCTGCGGAGGGCCTCGACGCGGTCTCCATGGGGCGGATCGCCAAGGAACTCGGCGTCTCGCCCATGTCCCTCTACCGCTACGTCGGGGCGAAGAGCGAGCTGTACGTCCTGATGCAGGACGTCGCCACGGGCGCCCCGCCGGCCCCGCTCCCGCCCGGCACCGGCTGGCGCGAGGGGATCGAGCACTGGGCCTGGGCGATCCGCGAGGTCTACCACCGCAATCTCTGGATGCTCCGCATCCCGCTCTCCGGCCCGCCCGCGACGCCGAACACCGTCGCCTGGTGGGAACAGGCCATGGTCGCCCTGGGGGGTACCGGCCTCGACGAGGGGGCCAAGGTCTCGGTCGTCCTGCTGCTGGGCGGCTTCGTCCGCAACGAGGCGCTGATGATGGCCGACCTCGGGGCCGTCATCAGCGCGAGCGGGCAGAGTCCGGAGGTGGTCCTCTCCCGTTACGGCCACACCCTGCGGCGGCTGGCCGACCCGGAGCGCTATCCGGCGGTGGCGCGGATGCTGGACTCGGGGGTGATGGAACAGGCGGACGAGCCGGACTACGAGTTCCGCTTCGGCCTGGACCGGATCCTCGACGGGGTCGCGCTGCTGGTGGAGGCGGCCGGGCGCTCGTAGAACTGGAGCACGCCGCCGACGCCGAAGCACGCCGCTCCCGTGAGCGTGCCCCAGTTCGCGACGGCGACGCTCACCATGTCCCCGGTCGAGGGCCGCGTGAAGGCGGTGACCGCCGAGGCCATGAAGAGGAACGACCCGAGCTGGTTGACCGCCACGATCCACCAGGCGAGGTCGTGCGGGAGGAGCCGTGGCCGGCCGTGGCAGACCTCGACCAGCGCGAGGTGCCCCGAGATCAGGAACAGGACGCAGCCGACCATGTCCGGGGCCCAGACGAGCCTGTTCACCTGCTGCACGGAGAGCCCGTCCAGCAGCGAGCCCACCAGGTTGATGCCGAACACGAGGGTGCCGGCGAACAGTACGAAGGTGCTGAGCCAGTCGATCCGGCCCGGTTCGTAGCTCCACCACCTCCAGCGCCGCGCGGCCAGGGTCCCGGCCTCGTGGTCACGGTCGGGCGTGTTGACCGCCTGGAGCAGTGAGGCGTACGCGCCCGTGTTGAAGCACAGGCCGCCGGTGAAGTAGATCCAGGCACTCGTCATGTCGCCCGGGCCGAACTGGGCCAGCCCGGCCCCCAGGGCGAACAGCGCGCCCCCGACGGTGAACGCGCACGCGGCGAGGGTGTTCAGCCTGCGCGTCCGGCCGACCGAGACGCTGTCCGCTGTCCGCGCGCGGGGCTCCGGCTCGCCCGCGGCGTGGACGGTCAGCAGGGCGCGCTTGCGTGCCAGGCGCGATTCCCAGACGGCGGTGACGCCGACCTCGGGTCGCCAGGTGACCCGGGTCGTGAACGGTCCCGCTCCTTCGGAGTGCTCTTTTGCTCCCGCCACGAGCCGACTGTATCCCTCTGGGGCAGTTGCCATCCTTATGTGACTTGATCGGTCGGTATGTCTGTCACTAGGTGAGCACGTTGACGGCGCGGGCGACGACCAGGCCGAGGATGACCAGTGAGACGAGGGACTGGACCGCCATGGCGATCTTGGCCCAAGGCGCCAGGGGCATGACGTCCGTGGGGCTGAAGGCGGTGGCGTTGGTGAGTCCGAGGTAGAGGTAGTCGACGTAGCGGGGGCGCCAGTCGGGCGCGGCGAGCTCGGGGTTGAACTGCTGGGGGAAGGCGAGTGCCGGGGTGGCGGGCATGCGGTGGGCGCGGGCCGCCGCTCCGCCGCCGTCGAGCTCGAAGTACAGCAGGGAGAAGGCGAGGACCGTGCCCGCCCAGACGGTGCCCCCGGTCTGGAGCAGACTCGTCGCGGAGGCGGTCTCCTTCCCGTTGTGGACGATGTCGTCGATCAGCTGAAGGGTCGACCAGACGGCGCTGAGCGCGAGCACGCCGACGAGGGTGATCGCCACGGCGCGCAACGCGGAGGACCGGCGGTCGATCCGGCCGGGGTCGCCCGCGATCAGCGTCAGCAGGAGCAGGCCTTCGACGGAGGGGAGCACCCACGTGGGCGCCATCCGCAGGGCGTCGGGGAGCAGCAGCGTGAGCACCATGGCGGTCACGACGGCGGCGGCCATGGGCCAGCGGGCCTCGCCGACGGGCTCGGTATCCTGCGGCGGCCCCTGCGGCCGGGGAGCGTGGTGTCGGCTCACGTCGGTTGCTCCCTGTCGGTGTCGTGGGCCGGTGGGCGAGCCCGCCGCGGGGATCCGCGTCGGGGATCCGTGTCCGGGAATCCGTGTCCGGGAATCCGTGTCCGGGAATCCGTGTCGGGGGGTCCCCCCGGGGATTCACCCCCGGGAATCCGCGGCCGGGGATCCGTCCCACTCCACTACGCCTCGCCGAGCCGCGCACGGCCCGGGACCCGGCCGGGTCAACGCGAGGACCGGAACGGCGGACACGCGCCGGGCGGGACTCCGGTGCGGGCCCGCGCCCCCTGAAGTGCCGTCAGGGCTCCCGTACGGCAGGCAACGCCAGGTGAGGACTCCCGTACCGCCGTGTGATCGAGCGGATCGGGTCCGGTCCGCGAACCTTGCGGGTGCTGCTCGCGCTCGCGTGCGCGGCCGGGCAGAGGCCGCCGCGGAACCGGCCGACGTGGGGGCGGCCGGCGGTCGCGGTGTCGGTGTGGCGCTCACGCGGCGGGCGCCGCGACCCGCTTCCGCCCCTGCCCTTGCCCCCGCTCTCGCCCCTGCCCTTGCCCTCGCTCCGCAGGTCGGCCGCTCTTCGGCTGCCGCAGCACCGTGAGGGCGACCGCGAAGGCGGCGGCCAGGAGCCCGGTGGCGACGGCGAACGCCAGGCGGTGACCGGCGGTCAGGGCCTCGGCGAGGGGGCGGCCCGCCTCGGTCAGGGCCTCGGTGCGGGCGGCGGCCAGGGTGGAGAGGACCGCGATCCCGAGGGCCATGCCGATCTGCTGGGTGGTGTTGAACAGACCCGAGGCGAGGCCCGCGTCCTCCTCCTTCGCGCCGGACATGCCCAGCGAGGTCAGAGCGGGCAGCGCGAGGCCGAAACCGGCTGCCAGCAGCATCACGGGCAGCAGATCGGTGACGTACGAGGCATGTACCGGGAGCCGGGTGAGCAGACCGAGCATCACCACGAGCAGCGCGAGCCCGGTGAGCAGGACGGCGCGCTCGCCGAATCGGGCGTTGAGGCGGGCCGAGACGCCCAGGGACACCGCGCCGATGACGGCGGCGGCCGGCAGCATCGCGAGACCGGTCTCGGCGGCGCCGTACGCGAGGACCTTCTGCAGGTGGAGCGCGACGAGGACCTGGAAGGAGAAGAGGGCGGCGACCATCAGAATCAGGACCAGGTTGGCGCCCGAGACGCTGCGCGAGCGGAAGATGCGGAGCGGCATCAGGGGGTTCGCGATCCTGGCCTGGCGGACGACGAAGCCGGCGAGGAGGGCGAGCGAGAGCGCGCCGAGGCCGAGGGTGTGGGCCGAGGCCGCGCCGTACTCCTCGATCTTGACGACCGCGTAGATGCCGGTCATCAGACCGGTCGTGACGAGCAGCGCGCCGAGCACGTCCGCGCCGCCGCCGGCCCTGAGGCCCGCGCCGGCGCCGGCCCTGAGGCCCGGGCCGCGGTCGGCGGGCAGGGCCCGGAGGGCGACGAGGAGGGTCGCGACGCCGATGGGCAGGTTGATGAAGAAGATCCAGTTCCACGTGAGGGCGTCGGTCAGGGCCCCGCCGAGCACCTGTCCGATGGAGGCGCCGGCCGCACCGGTGAAGCTGAACACGGCGATGGCCCTGGCGCGTTCGCGGGCTTCCGTGAAGAGCGTGACGAGGATGCCGAGGCTCACGGCCGAGGCCGTCGCGCTGCCGACGCCCTGAAGGAAGCGCGCCGCGATCAGGACGCCGGGGGAGGCGGCGACGCCGGCGAGCAGCGAGGCGGCGGTGAACACTGCCGTACCCGCGAGGAACATCCGCCTGCGGCCGATCAGATCGCCGAGACGGCCGGCGAGGAGGAGTAGCGAGCCGAAGGCGATCAGATATGCGTTGACGATCCAGCTGAGCCCGGCCGGGGTGAAGCCGAGGTCGCTCTGGACGGCGGGCATGGCGACGGTGACGATGCTGCCGTCGAGGACCGTCATCAGCATCCCGGTGGCCAGGACGCCGAGGGTGAGCGAGCGGGAACGCGCGGGGGCGGACGTGGCGGGCATGGGGGTCTCTCCTGTTCGACGGAGGCAACAGGAGAGACCGTAGCAGATGGTTCTGTTGCAGACTATCTTTTACGGATCAGGATCCGGGGGTGAAGTGCGGGGGGTCGGACTCAGCCCTTCTGTCGTGCCCGACGGGCGGGCCGCGCACCTTCGACCGGAGTCTCCAGATGGCCGGTGACCAGGCGGTTCAGCGCGCGCAGCAGCACCTCGCGCTCCTCCTCGGGGAGAGAGGACAGGGCGCTTTCGTGCACCCGGTCGACGATCTCCTGGCTCTCCGCCGCGACCTTCGACCCCTTGGCCGTCACCGCGATGATCCGCGCCCGCCGGTCGGTACTGGAGGGCCGGCGCTCGGCGAGGCCGGCCTTCTCCAGGGCATCGACGGTGACCACCATCGTGGTCTTGTCCATGTCTCCGATCTCGGCGAGCTGCGCCTGGGTGCGCTCGGCCTCCAGGGCGTGCACGAGGACGCAGTGCATACGGGGGGTGAGTCCGATCTCCCCGAGTTCGGCGGTCATCTGCGTCCGCAGGACATGGCTGGTGTGGTCCAGGAGGAAGGAGAGGTCCGGTTCGGTGCGCGCGGGTGCCATGGCTGTCATGTCAGCCAGGGTAAGGCCACTCGATCCGTCGCGGATTATCAGGAAGCGGACGACGGGCGGGGTGTGCGGGCCGGTGTACGGGGTGCACGGGCGCGGTGTACGGGCTGGACGGGCCCGGTGTACGGGGTGCACGGGCGCGGTGTACGGGCTGGACGGGCCCGGTGTACGGGATGTGACGGGCCTGGTGGAGGTGGCGGACGCGCGGGTTGTCGTCCGCGAGGGGCATGAGCCCCTCGCCGGCCGGCGGGGCACCGGCCGGCGTCCGTACCCCCTCCGGCCCGTCAGGCTCACCCCTCCGGCCGGGTGCGGCCCAGTATCTCCGTGATGCGGAGGAAGCCGTCGGCGCCGTGGCCCAGGCCGATGGTGCGACGGGCGAGGCCTTCGGCCGCGCGCATCAGGCCGGCGTCGATGCCGTGCGCCTCGGACGCCTGGACGATGTGGGCCATGGACGAGGCCGCCGAGGTGAGCGGATTGCCCTCGCCGGAGAACCTTCCGGCGTCCACCTCCGCCGCGGACTCCTCGAAGAACGGCGGGAGGATGGCGCCGATGCCCTGGGCGAAGGGCGCCAGCTCCCGAGCGGTGATGCCTTCGGCCCGCGCGACCGCCAGGGCGTGGGCGTAGCCCGCCATCGCCGTCCAGAAGATGTCGAGCAGCGCGATGTCGTAGGCGGCCGCGCGGCCGATCTCCTCGCCGAGGTGGGTGTGCGTCCCGCCGAGGGCGTCCAGGACGGGCTTGTGCGTGCGGTAGAGCTCCTCCGGGCCGCAGTGGAGGAACACCGCCCCCGGGGTGCCGATGGTGGTGGTCGGTGTCATGATCGCGCCGTCCAGGTACCGGACGCCGTGCTCGGCCGCCCAGCCGGCCGTGGACCGCGCGCGATCCGGTGTGTCGGCGGTCAGGTTGACCACGGTGCGGCCCTTGAGCGCGCCGGTGACCGCCTCGCGCCGCAGGACGGCGTCCGCAGCGTCGTAGTTCACGACGCAGACCACGGTCAGCGCGCTCGCCGCGACGGCCTCCTCGGCCGACGCGGCGCCGAGCGCGCCCCGCGCGGTCAGCTCCCGGTCCCGCCCGGGCGTCCGGTTCCAGACGGTGGTGCGCAGCCCGGCGTCCAGGAACGCACCGGCGAGCGCTCGGCCCATCGGCCCGAGGCCGAGTACGGTGACGGAGGAGTGATCGGTCTCCGATGACATGGTCCAACTCCTGTGTGAGTAGTGGCAATTCGTAGGAAATGGGGAGGGAATGACGCGCAGTCGTGCCCAGGACGCGAACGTCTGCGGAGTGACCGCCGCGATCGCCGTGATCGACGGAAAGTGGAAGACGGCTCTGCTCTGGCAGCTGGAATCGGGCCCGCGCCGCCCGGGCGAACTTCGGCGCGTCCTGCCCGGCCTCAGCGAGAAGGTGCTGACTCAGGCGCTCCGCGAGATGGAGATCGACGGCCTCGTGCACCGGGAGGTGTACGACACGCTGCCGCTGAAGACCGAGTACTCCCTGACGGAGTTCGGCAGGCAGCTCTCGGAGGCGCTCGCGCCCCTGTCTGACTGGGGGCACCGCCGCCTGGAGAGGCTCACCGTTAGCCGCTCGGCCTTATGACCCGTCACGCCACGCACCCCCCTCGGCCCTGGCGGCCCCGCGACCGCCCTCCACAAGGTTCGCCGCACCGCCGCCCCCCGCCAAGTACCCACAAAAAAGTGGCTACGCGGCGAGGAAGTGCCGGATGCCGGAGGCGAGGGACGACATCTGCCCGCCGGCCTCCAGCCGGTCGGCCTTTCGTCGAGGGCGTCGACGCACAGGCGATGCCGTTCGTGGCTGCAGCCGTCGGAGCGGGCTCGTCGAGAACGATGTACGGATCAGCCGTTCGCACGCCCCGTTGCGCTCGGATCGCCGTTGCTCAGGGAGCTGCGACGTGGAAAGCCCCGAACCCGCCCTTGCCGCCTCGGATCTGCGTGTGGTGATGTGCTGTGCGATGTGCACCGCTACCTGTGCGGGGTGCTGAGCTGCGCCGTGCATCCGCCTGACCGCGCAGCTCCGCGCCCGGAGGCGCGGAGAGCATCATCAGCTCGGACCGGAGCTGCCGGCCGTACCCCCGCTCGTCGCTTCCCGCCGCCGCTTCCGCGCCCGCGGTGACCACGGAGTGACGCAACCGCAGGACGTCCCCGCGGGCGAGGGGGCCGGTGAGCGTGCCGTCCGGACCCATCTCCACGGTGGCATCGGTCCGGTTGATCCGCCGGATCGACGCTTCCAGAGCGCTCGGCTTTGCCGCTACTCCGCCAGGTCGTTCGCCAGAACCACCGGGACTCGCCCCATCCACTGAGAACGGGCACCTACCGTGCTCAGTCGCTGTCCCGTCTCCGTCACGCCCGCGACGAGCTGGGCCACCGCGGTCAGGAGCTCCTCGGGCGCACTGGTGATGTAGGACGCGGTGAGCTCGACTCTCGCCTGGCGATCTTCAAGGGTGCAGTCCGCCCACCCGGATCCCGCCAGGGTCCAGGTGATGCGCATGCCGGATGTCACTGGTGCTCCTCAGCGAGGAAGGCCCGAACATCGGCCGCCAGGGAAGTCATCTGCTCGCCGGCCTCCAGCCAGGTGGTCACAGAGGCGCCCCAGCCACCTGCGGCCTGAGGCCACGGCCGCAAGGCCCAGGTCAGGCCGACGTGGCCGCCGGACCGGAAGACCGCCGACACCATTAGGTCGTGGTCATTGGTCTGCCAGCTCCGTTCGCCGTCCCATCCCCGGTAGTCGGCGGCGAGCTCTTCCAGGAATGCGGTGAGATCGCTGTCCCAGATCCAGGCGACGACCTCGTTGACGCGAGCGGTCAGACCGGGAGCCCGCAGCTCGACGGCATAGTGCACGGAGTCTGCGTCGAAGCTGAACCGGTCGCAGAACGTCACGCCGACGGACGCATTGTCCTGGCAGCGGATCGTCACGCTGGCCTCATCGCCGGTGCCGACGTCGGGGGTGGTCATGGGTGGAACGCTAGGTCAGCAGGATGTTCGACGTCACCTGGATTCGCTGTCGGCAGGGTGGAGAACAGCTTCGGCGATTTCACGGACACGCTCCATCGTGATGCCGGTCCGCTGTTCGACCGCGAGAGGGTGGTCGGTCGGCTCCAGCTCGATGAACGGACGCTGTCCGATGGGGCGGGTGTGGACGTGGGTCTTCAAGTTGATGGTGCTGGGCGAGTAGAGGAAGAGGTCGGTGGACAGCCATCCGAAGTACGGCTCCTCGGATTCGCGTCCCCGGGTGTCCCAGAGGTCCGCGGCTCGGGCGAAGTTGTCCCGGCTGAGGGAGACCCATGCGGCCCAGGAGAAGGCCTCGTCGCTGCCGATGATCGGTATCTCGATCAGACCCTTGACGAAGTAGTGCTGTGCCTGGATGACGCACTGATCCGACGAGAGCAGGCAGTCCGCACGGTCGGCGAAACGCGGATCCCAGACGTAGGGGGCCGTGGCCGAGTAGTTCATCGGCAGTTCGGCGTGATGGCTGCCGCAGCACGAGCATGTGAATCCGAGGGCGCTGGTCATGAGCGGAGCCTAATGATCGGCCCCGACGTTGCCGACGTCAGTCCCGTCTCGGTGAGGCACGCGGGCATCGAACGGCATCGGATGTCCTCTCGTGGAAGCCGCCGAGTCAGTCCCCCATGATCTCGCCGGTCGTCGCGCCAGACCGTCTCGCCGCGCCGCCGCATGGGGAGGCGAACCGGAAACGTCAGCCCGCTGACGCGTCGGCCTCGGGTTCCGCGCTCGGCGCCCCGAGCGCCAGTGATGCCCGGACTCGGGTGAGGCATCACTGCAGATGCCCGGAGATCTTCGAGACTGCCCGGACTGCGCAGAGACCGGACACCGGCCGCCAGCTCGCCGGGACTCCGCCAAGTCGTTCGCCAGAACCACCGGGATTCGCCACATCTACTGAGAACGGACAGACACGTCATCAGTCGCATCGGCCGCGTACGGTGAGGCGCGACACTCTTGCAAGCGCCTGCTTGCAAAAGTTAGCGCTGGATGTCATCGTCACGGTCATGGCATCACTCAACGTCGGCAATCTTGGCGAGTACCTCCGTGAGCAGCGGCGCACCGCGCAGCTGTCGTTGCGGCAGCTCGCGGAGGCCGCGGGGGTGTCCAATCCGTATCTGAGCCAGATCGAGCGCGGTCTGCGCAAGCCCAGCGCCGAGGTGCTGCAGCAGGTCGCCAAGGCCCTGCGGATCTCCGCCGAGACGCTGTACGTGCGGGCCGGAATCCTCGACGAGAAGGAGCGGGACGAGCTGGAGACGCGCGCCGTCATCCTGGCCGACCCCTCGATAAACGAGCGGCAGAAGCAGGTGCTGCTCCAGATCTACGACTCCTTCCGCAAGGAGAACGCCGCCGAGGCGGCCGACGCGGCCGACGCGGTCAGGGTGACCGACGTCGCCGGTACCGCCGGTACCGCCGATGCCACCGGCGCCACAGCCGAACCCACCCCGAGCTAGTACGTACACATCCGGGAGGACCACCACCATGGCCATCATCGAAGAACTGCGTACCCCCCTCTACTTCGCCGCCGGTACCGCCGACCTCGCCGTCCAGCAGGCCAGGAAGGTCCCCGGCCTGATCGAGCAGATCGCCGCCGAGGCGCCCGCGCGCATCGACGCCGTCCGCAACACCGACCCCAAGGTCGTGCAGGAGAAGGTCACGGACCGGGCCAAGGAGGCCCAGGCCACCGTCCAGTCGAAGCTCGCCGAGGTCGTCGGCAACCTCGACACCGACCTGAAGAAGCTCGGCGAGACCGCCCAGGACCTGGCCCTGCGGAGCGTCGGCGTGGCCGCCGAGTACGCGGTCAAGGCGCGCGAGAAGTACGAGGAGGTCGCCGCCCACGGCGAGGAGGCCGTCAGGGCGTGGCGCGGTGAGGTGGCCGAGGAGATCACCGAGATCGCGGTGGTCGTCGAGCCGGAGTCGGCGAGCACGCCGGAGACGAAGAAGGCCGAGCCCAGGGCCCAGGTGCCCGCCGCGAAGACGGCGGAGGCGGCCGGGACGGCCGAGGCGTCCAAGCCCGCCCGGAAGACCACCGCCCGCAAGGCGCCGGCCAAGAAGCCGGTCTCCGCCACCGAGAAGTAATCCCCGGCACCGATCAGGGTGGCCGGTGCGTTGTACCGGGTACCTTGGCCGCGAGGGCTCCCATCACTGACTAGGCGGTTCAGACATGTTGCGCGACGGATTCGACCTCGGTCTCCTCCTGGTGACGGACCTGGTCTTCCTCGGCTTCGCCGTCGTCTCGTTCGTCTTCGCCGCCATGGCACGCGAGGACGCGTATCGTGCGGCCGACAAGCAGACCAAGAAGTTCTGGCTGATCATCCTCGGCCTCAACCTCGTCCTGAACCTGGTTCTGGGCATGCTCTTCCTGCAGATCGCCGGGCTCATCGCCGCCATCGTCTTCATGGTCGACGTGCGCCCCGCCATCAAGCAGGTCTCCGGTGGGGGCGGCGGCGGGCGGCGCGGCGGATCGAGCAGCGACGGTCCGTACGGTCCCTACAACGGCGGCCGGTAGGAGCAAAGCGGGGCCCTACGGCCCTACGGCCGGAAGAGCCCGTACGACGTTCTTCGGGACCCGATCCGGGGACCCAGGGGGCCCGGGGTCAGCCCCGGGCCCTTTCCAGTGCCAGGACCGCCACGTCGTCCGTCAGCTCCCCGCCGTTCAGCGAGCGCACCTCCGCCACCGCCGCCTCCAGGAGCTCCTCGCCCCGCAGGCCCTCCGCCAGCTGCCGGTTGATCATCTCGACCATCCCGTCCTGGCCGAGCCGCGGCGAGCCCGGGCCCGCCGAGCGGCCCTCGATCAGGCCGTCCGTGTACATCAGCAGGCTCCACGCCCCGCCCAGCTCCACCTGGCGCCGCGGCCAGCGGGCGCGCGGCAGCAGGCCGAGGGCCGGGCCGCCGTCCTCGTACGGGAGCAGCCGCGCGGGCCGGTCCTTGCGGGCGATCAGCGGTGCGGGGTGCCCGGCCAGGCAGAGGCCCGCCCGGCGCCCGTCAGGGGCGATGTCCACCGTGCAGAGCGTCGCGAAGATCTCCTCGCTCTCCCGCTCGTGCTCCAGGACGCGCTGGAGGGTGGAGAGCAGCTCGTCGCCGCAGAGTCCGGCGAAGGTGAGCGCCCGCCACGCGATGCGCAGCTCCACGCCGAGCGCCGCCTCGTCGGGGCCGTGCCCGCAGACGTCGCCGATCATCGCGTGGACCGTGCCGTCGGGGGTGCGGACGGTGTCGTAGAAGTCCCCGCCGAGCAGCGCGCGGGAGCGGCCGGGCCGGTAGCGGGCGGCGAACCGCAGGTCGGAGCCCTCCAGGAGCGGGGTGGGGAGCAGCCCGCGCTCCAGGCGGGCGTTCTCCTGGGCCCGAAGCCGCGACTCGGTGAGCTTCACCTGCACCGCGTCGGCCCGCTTGCGCTCGACCGCGTAGCGGATGGCCCGGCTCAGCAGCCGGCCGTCGAGCTCCTCGCGGAAGAGGTGGTCCTGAGCCCCGACCCGTACCGCCTCCGCCGCCAGCTCCGCGTCGGTCGAGGCCGCGAGCGCCAGGACGGCGTGGCGCGGCGCGAGCCGCAGGATGTGGCGCAGGGGCGCGAGGGTGTCGTCGCCGGCGGCGCGGGGCCCGGGGAGCGCCAGGTCGACCAGAACGCAGTGCACGTCGTCGGTGAGCAGCCGCTCGGCCTCGGTGAGGTTCCGGGCGGTACGGATGCGGACGCGGGTCCCGTCGACGTCGTCGAGCATCTCGGGGACGGCGAGGGCACCCGCCGGGTCGTCCTCGACGACGAGCAGCGTGAGATCGGTGCCTGTCGCAGCGGGCACAGCGCCGGGCGCCTCGGCAGAGACGATTCTCTGGCGCGGTACGGGTACGGGCATCGGTCGTGGTTTCCTTCCCTCCCCCCGAGGGCGCGGCGGGGCGACGAACGACGTCCCGCCAGACGGGGACCATAGCGGTACCGCACCGGGCAGCGGAATGGCGATCACGGTACGAGCATCGACGGTCCCTTGGCATATGCCGCGCATGGGGAGGTTGTTGCCCGCGGAGCCATGACGAACATCACGCCGGACGGCCTCCGGAAGGGAGCCCTCCGGAGGCGCGGGTCACTCCGGGGGTCACTCCGGGGTCACTCCGGACGGACGACTCCCAGGATCTCCATCGAACCGGCGCCCGCGAGGGTCACGTTCCGCCCGGGACGCGGGGCGTGGACCATCGCCCCGTTTCCTACGTACATCCCGATATGACTGGCGTCCTTGTAGTAGACGATCAGGTCGCCCGGCCGCATGTCCTTGATGTCCACCCTGGGCAGCAGGCGCCACTGCTCCTGCGAGGTGCGCGGAATGTTCCGGCCCGCCTTGCCCCAGGCCCGCTGGGTCAGCCCCGAGCAGTCGTACGAGTCCGGGCCCTCGGCGCCCCAGACGTACGGCTTGCCGATCTGCGCCGTCGCGAACTCCACCGCCCGCTTGCCCTGCGGTGTCGCCGTGGCGTTCAGGCCCTTGAGGACGCCGGTGTCCAGCCAGGCGGTCTGCGCCCGGTACTGCTCCTGCTCCTCCAGGCGCAGCAGCCGCGCACGCTCCTCGGCCGCCAGCTCGGACTCGAGCTTCTTGGCGGCGGCTATCTTCGCCTCGATCTCCTTCTTCGCCTCGGCCTGCTTGACGCGGTTGGCCTCCAGCTTGGTCCAGTTGGTGCCCGCGTCCTTGGCGTAGACGGTCAACTGGGCCTGAGTCCTGGTCATTTCGGCCAGCAGGTCCCTGGTGGCCTTCTGGCCCTCCTTGAGCCGGCCGGCGTTGTCCAGGAAGAGCTGCGGGTCGTCGGTGAGGACGAACTGGGCGCCCTCGGGAAGCCCGCCGTTGCGGTACTGGGCGCGGGCCGCCGCGCCCGCCTGGGCCTTGAGCGCGTCGATCTTCTCGCGTCCGGCGACGATCATCTTGGCCAGCCGCACGATCTCGGCGGACTGCTCCTTGGTCTGCTCCTCGGCGAGGTTGTACGCGTCGGTGGCGGCGGCCGCCTTCCGGTACAAGCCGTCGATCTCCTTGCGCACCTCTTCGAGGGTCTTCTTCGGAGCGTCGGGCGGGAGCGGGGCCGCGGGTGCCGCCTTCGGAGCGGCCGGGGCCGCCGAGGCATGGAACGTCAGCGCGGGCGAGGCCAGCACCGTCAGAGCGCAGACCACGGTGATCGCGGCGTTGACACGGCGGCGTCGGTTCACAAGCTCCCCCTCGTACGGCCCGCACCGGTATCTGATTTACCGTCAGTAACTTCGTCGTGACCTTGGTGATGGTGCCACGCGGAACGCGAAAGCAACAGGGGATACCGGACCCTGTCGGGTCACTTTCCCCCACAGGGGACGAGTGAGGTGGGAGTCGCGTTCCCGACGGGCCCTCGAATTCACCGGCACTCGGCGTTCTGACGGCCTTCGGGTGGCGCACGTCCGTCAGCGGGGAGTCAGTGCCTCCCAGCGGACCGTCACTTCGCCCTGACGCCACCGCCGGTGCCCGTCCGTCAGGGGCCAGTCCGCCGCCAGACCGCGTACGGCCCGGATCCAGCGCTGCCGCGCGCCGAGCGAGGCGTACGGAGCGGCCGCCGCCCACGCCCGGTCGAAATCGCGCAGGAACGCGTGCACCGGCTCGCCCGGCACGTTGCGGTGGATCAGCGCCTTGGGGAGCCGCTCCGCGAGGTCCGAGGGCCGGTCGAGCGAGGCCAGACGGGTCGCGAACGTCACCGATCGTGGTCCGGTGCGGTCGAGCGTCACCCACACGTGGCGCCGCCCGATCTCGTCGCAGGTCCCCTCGACGAGCAGCCCTCCCGGCGCCAGCCGCGCGCGGAGCCGCGCCCAGACCGCGGCCACCTCGTCCTCGTCGTACTGCCGCAGCACGTTCGCGGCCCGGATCAGCGCGACCTCGCCCGGGACGGGGACCTCGAAGCCGCCGTGCAGAAAGGTGAGTCCCTCGCGCTCGTAGGGGCGGGCGGCGGCGACCCGGGCCGGCTCGATCTCGATACCGACGACCTCGGTACGCGGGTCGGCGGTCCGCAGCCGGGCCAGGAGCTCCACGGCGGTCCAGGGCGCGGCCCCGTACCCCAGGTCGACGGCGACGGGAGGCTCGGCGGAGCGGCGCAGGGCCGCGCCGTGGACGGCGGCGATCCAGCGGTCCATGCGGCGCAACCGGTTGGGGTTCGTGGTCCCGCGGGTGGCCGTGCCGACGGGGCGGCTCGGGGTGCGGAGCGTGGTGCGCGGGGCCATGGAACGAGGGTACGGGTCGCGCCACGCCGTGCGGACACGGCAATGAATTGGCAAAACGGAAATGGATGGCGGCATTCCGGTGTTGTGCGGCGTGAAGGGCGCACGACGCGTCCCTTCTGCCGTGCCCGCACGCCCGCGGGCCTGCTCCACTCGCACCACCTGCCCGACCCGCACCGCCCCAGATCACCCGCACCGCCCCGCAAGGCCCGCCACCCCCTCAGCGGAAGGACCGTCGACGTGAGCCAGTACGTGTCCCGGCTTGCCGGCTCCCTGGCGACGCCGCCCCGACTCCGGCTCCCCGGACGCCACCGGACGCCGCGCCGGGTGGCCATGCTCAGCGTCCACACCTCGCCCCTCCACCAGCCGGGCACCGGCGACGCGGGCGGCATGAACGTCTACATCGTCGAGCTGGCCAAGCGCCTGGCCGCCATCGACATCGAGGTCGAGATCTTCACCCGGGCCACCACCGGCGGCCTCGCCCCGGCCGTCGAGCTCGCCCCGGGCGTTCTCGTACGGCATGTGGACGCCGGGCCGTACGAGGGTCTGGCGAAGGAGGAGTTGCCGGCCCAGCTCTGCGCCTTCACCCACGGTGTGATGCGGGCCTGGGCGGGCCACCGCCCCGGCTACTACGACCTGGTCCACTCCCACTACTGGCTCTCCGGGCACGTCGGCTGGCTCGCCGCCGAGCGCTGGGGCGTCCCGCTCGTCCACGCCATGCACACCATGGCCAAGGTCAAGAACGCGGCGCTCGCCGAGGGCGACACCCCCGAGCCGGTGGCGCGGGTGATCGGCGAGACGCAGATCGTCTGCGCCGCCGACCGGCTGATCGCCAACACCGCCGAGGAGGCCGACGAACTCGTCCGCTTCTACGAGGCGGAGCGGGGGAAGGTCGCCGTCGTCCACCCGGGCGTGAACCTGGAGCACTTCCGCCCCGCCGACGGCCGCGCCGCCGCCCGCGCCCGCCTCGGGCTGCCCGCCGACGCCTTCATCCCGGTCTTCGCGGGCCGTATCCAGCCGCTGAAGGCCCCCGACATCCTGCTGCGGGCCGCGGCCGTGCTCCTGGACCGGGACCCGTCGCTGCGCTCGCGCATGGTCGTGCCGGTCGTGGGCGGGCCGAGCGGCAGCGGCCTCGCCAAGCCCGAGGGGCTGCAGAAGCTCGCCGCGCGGCTCGGCATCGCGGACGTCGTCCGCTTCCACCCGCCGGTCGGCCAGGACCGGCTCGCGGACTGGTTCCGGGCGGCGTCGGTGCTGGTCATGCCCTCGTACAGCGAATCGTTCGGCCTGGTCGCCATCGAGGCGCAGGCGGCCGGTACGCCGGTCGTCGCGGCGGCGGTGGGCGGCCTTCCGGTCGCGGTACGGGACGGTGCCACCGGCTTCCTCGTCCCGGGCCACGACCCGGTCGACTACGCCCGCGCGCTCGCGCGGTTCGTGGCCGACCCGGCGCTCTCCGTCCGGATGGGCGAGGCGGCGGCCCGGCACGCGGAGTCCTTCGGCTGGGACACGGCGGCCTCGGGCACGGCGGAGGTGTACACGGCAGCGATGCACGATCATCGCCGTCGCGTACGCTCGCACCATGGCTGAGCAAGCTGAGGACGTACGGCGGGTCATCGAGGACACCTTCAAGGACGCCGAACTGGAGTGGGAGTCGCCCGAGCCCGGGTCGTACGTGGTGAAACTCCCCGGCACGCGCAAGCTCTTCACCACCCTGTCGCTGCGCGTCGGCCGCCACTCCCTCTCCCTCAACGCCTTCGTGATCCGCCACCCCGACGAGAACGAGACGGGCGTCCACCGCTGGCTTCTCGAGCGCAACCTCAAGCTGTACGGAGTGAGTTACGCGGTCGACGGCCTGGGCGACATCTATCTGACCGGCAAGCTCCCGCTCGCCGCCGTCACCCCGGAGGAGCTGGACCGGCTCCTGGGCTCGGTCCTCGAAGCGGCGGACGGCTCCTTCAACACGCTGCTGGAACTGGGCTTCGCGAGCGCGATCCGGCGCGAGTACGAGTGGCGGGTCTCGCGCGGCGAGTCGACCCGCAACCTCGACGCGTTCACGCATCTGACCCAGAAGCCCGCGAACTGACCGCCGGCCCGTCGTGACCGCGCGGGCCCGCACGGTCCCGCAGGAAGCAGCCCGCACGCCCCCGCGGGACCCCGCCCGCGTCGGCCCCCACGACCCGCCCCCACGACCCGCCCGCGTCGGCCCCCACCACGACCCGCCCCGCCCCGCGGGACCCCGCGCGCGTCGGCCCCGCAGGGCCCCACCCGCCCCGACCCCGCAGGCCCCCCCGCCCCGCCCCGCGGGACCCCGCGCGCCGAGGGGTCGGGGCTCCGGGGGGCCGTGGTTCTCGGCGGCCCGGGGTGTTACGGGGCCGCGTCCTGCGGCTCGGCCGCGCGAGCGGTCCCCACGGGCTTGGTGAGCGTCGGCGCGTCCGCCGGGGTGTCGTCCGCGAGGGCCTTGCGGAGCCGGGTCGTGTATCCGATCGCGGCGACGGCTCCGATGACGGCCGTGCCCATCCAGAGGAAGTCCGGCCCCGGTCCGTCGACGACCCAGCCCGCGAGGATCGGGGCGAGGAAGCCGGACAGCGCCCAGGACATGCCCATCACACCCTGGTAGCGGCCACGGGCGTGCTCGGGGGCGAGCTTGGCGGTGGCGGCGGCGTTGGTGGGGACGTGGACCATCTCGCCGATGGTCCAGACGACGACGGTGGCGGCGAAGACCAGGGGGGTTCCGGCGAGTGCCGTGGCGCCCGTGCCCACGGCGAAGAGCAGCGAGGAGACGGTGAGCAGCACGGCCGGGGAGCGCCTGTCCGTCACCTTGTTGACCAGCAGCTGGAAGGCGACGATCACGACACCGTTGACGGCGATGACGGCGCCGTACGCGCCCGGCTCCAGACCGGCCGCCGCCATGGACAGGGGCAGGCCGACCCAGGGGGCGGTGAAGACGAGGCAGACGAGGAGGTTGAGGAGGACGAGCGTCCGGAAGGGGGCGTCGCGCAGGACGTCGAGGACGCTGACGCGGTCCTTCTCGACGACCTCGCCGACCGCGTTGCGGCGGGCCTCGGGGCGGGTCTCGGGGAGGCGGAGGAAGACGATCAGGGCGCAGAGCGTGACCGCGACGGCCTCGATGACGAAGAGGGTGCGGTAGCCGAGGAAGATCGCGGCGCCACCGCCGAAGGCGGCGACGGCGAAGCCGAGGTTGAGCGCCCAGTAGTTCAGGGCGAAGGCCCGGCGGCGGTCGTGCTCGGGAACCATGTCGGTGATGGTCGCCGAGATGGACGGCCGGACGGCCTGCATGGAGACGCCCATCACCAGGACGACGGCGGCGACGCCCCAGCCGGTGGAGACCAGCGCGAGGGCGGCGGCACAGGAGGCCGTCACCAGGTGCATGGTGACCATCGTGGGCCGTCGGCCCCACTTGTCGGTGAGCGTGCCGCCGAGCGGGGAGCCGGCGACGCCGCCGAGGCCGTGGAGGGCGATGACGAGCCCGGCGAACCAGGCGGAGTGGCCGAGCTCCTGGGTGAGGTAGAGGGAGAGGAAGGTGAGGACGAAGGCGCCGGTCCGGTTCACCAGGGTGGAGAGCCAGAGCCACCAGAAGCCGCTGGGAAGGCCGGAGACCGTCGCGCGTGCTGATCGTCTGAGCGAGTCGATGGACATGTGTGGCCGGCCCCCGTGTGTGTAAGTCCCTCTAACGGCAGCCGTAACTTACGCATCTCATACGCCGGACGCCAGCGAATTGACGGTGCACGTCAATCGTCAGGCGTCGATTAGGCTCGGGCGCATGGCCGACGCACCGTACAAGCTGATCCTCCTCCGCCACGGCGAGAGCGAGTGGAACGCCAAGAACCTGTTCACCGGCTGGGTGGACGTCAACCTCACCGAGAAGGGCGAGAAGGAGGCGGTCCGCGGCGGTGAGCTGCTCAAGGACGCCGGCCTGCTGCCCGACGTACTGCACACCTCCCTCCAGAAGCGCGCCATCCGCACGGCGCAGCTCGCCCTGGAGTCCGCCGACCGCCACTGGATCCCGGTCCACCGCTCCTGGCGTCTGAACGAGCGCCACTACGGTGCGCTCCAGGGCAAGGACAAGGCGCAGACGCTCGCGGAGTTCGGCGAGGAGCAGTTCATGCTCTGGCGCCGCTCGTACGACACCCCGCCGCCGGCGCTCGAGGACGGCACGGAGTTCTCCCAGTCGGACGACCCGCGCTACGCGACGATCCCGCCGGAGCTGCGCCCGCGGACGGAGTGCCTGAAGGACGTCGTCGACCGCATGCTGCCGTACTGGTACGACGGCATCGTCCCGGACCTCCTGGACGGCAAGACGGTTCTGATCGCGGCCCACGGCAACAGCCTGCGCGCGCTGGTCAAGCACCTGGACGGCATCTCGGACGAGGCCATCGCGGGCCTGAACATCCCGACGGGCATCCCGCTCTCCTACGAGCTGGACGAGAACTTCAAGCCCCTCAATCCCGGCGGCACCTACCTCGACCCGGAGGCGGCGGCCGCGGCGATCGAGGCCGTGAAGAACCAGGGCAAGAAGTAGCCCTACGCGTGATCACGGCCCCCACCGGCGGTTTCTCCGCCGGTGGGGGCCTTGTTCGTGCCGAGATGACGCCGGCCGACGCGAGGGTGCGTCATGATGCGTGCATTGAACCAGGCTGCTGGACGTCGGCGCGGGCGTACCGGTGCTGCTGTGGACCCGCAGGGCCGCTCGGGCGACAGGCCGGTCCGCTGCACGATCACCCTGTTCCGGGGCGACCTGACCGCATGAACCACGAGTCGGCACGCCGTCCGGCCGACAGGAGGATGAGCCGCCGTGATCATAGAGACCGCGACACCAGACGATCTCGGCAAGCTGCTGGCCTTCAGGGAAGAGGCCGCGTCGTGGCTCTCCGCCCTTGGCACCGACCAGTGGCGCCGCCCCTACCCGGCGGACAAGCTGCTGGCCACCCTTGAGGCAGGCGTCGTGTTCATGGTCCGCGACGACGCCGCGACGGCGGCGACGATCACCCTGACTCCCGAAGCGGATGACGGGCTCTGGAACGACCGCGAGCGCTGCGAGCCCTCTGCGTACGTGAACAAGCTGACAGTGGCCCGCACGCACGCGGGTCAGGGCCTGGGCCGTCGGCTGCTCGACTGGGCAGGGGACCGGGCGTATCGGGCCGGCGCCGTCTGGCTCCGACTCGACGCCTGGACGACCAATGAGGCCCTTCAGCGCTACTACCTTCGGCATGGCTTCGAGCACGTTCGCACGGTCACGGAGGGCGGAGCGGTGAACGGCGGCCCACGCGTGTCCGGTTGGCTTGCTCAGCGGTCAGTACGTGCTGCGGACCACGCGTTCGTGGACGAGACGCCCGAGCCTCGACCAATCGCCGACGCCTAGCCGGCACCGGCGCCCCTCTGCCTCCTACCCGCGTGCTGGTTGCCCCTGGGAAGGCAGGATGTCGCTGTCGACGGGATGGGTCGCGGCCCGGCGCGGTGTCATTTCGCCCGCCAGCCACTGCAAGTCCTCGTACAGGCGCGGCTCGCCGTGAGCCTGTCGCTGTGCCTCGATCCAGGGCGCGTAGTTGTCCCGGACGGCGATGATCAGACCACCCCAGGCCTGATCGACGACCGCTCGGTCGAAGGCGTCCGAACGGGTGCCGACGCCGAGGTAGTTGAGCGCCGACAGGTACGACGTGATCAGCTTCGTCGCCGCGGCGTCACCCGACAACGACAGACTGACCAGAGCGGAAACGGCGACGTGATCCCGCTCGTCGGGGATCCCTGCGTCGTAGAGCTCCTTTCGCCGCTCCATGATGGCCGTGAGGTACTCCATGGTCGCTTGCTTGCGGCGCCTGTCGTGATCTTGGGCTGTGTTGCGAGACAGCATGAGAAGCTGCCACGCCAGTGCGCCGAAGGCCACAACACTGACGAACAGGGTGCCGAAGGAGGCGAGCAGGGACCAGCGCTCATAGGGCGTCACGACCGAGTACCTTACGGACGATCTCCTGACGGCGGTGCCGTTCTGACATCAACGTCCGATCCATGCCGGCTTGCCCGTGCGGGGCCAGGCGGGGAGAGCGGGGGAGCGCAGGGAAGGGCGGAGGAAGGCGGGGGAGCGCGAACCGCCGGCCTTGTCCTCGGGCCTCGCCCCGGCATATTCACGGGCGTGGGTCCCCGAGGTGTCGGTAGCCTCCGCGTCATGTCTACCGCGCTCCGTCTCGAGAAGATCACCCCCGACAACGTCGACGCCGCGATCGCCCTGCGCGTGCATCCCCACCAGGAGAAGAACGTCGACCCCGTCGCGAACTCGCTGGCGGAGGCGTACGCCTTCGGTGAGCCCGCCTGGCCCCGCCTCATCTTCGACGGCGACGAGCTCGTCGGCTTCCTGATGGCCTTCCTCGACATCCAGTGGGCCCCGAAGAAGGACCCCGACGACTACCGCAGCGGCCTCTGGCGGCTCAACATCTCCGCCGATCACCAGGGCAAGGGGTACGGGCGCTTCGCCGTAGAGGCGGTACGCGAGGAGATACGGCGGCGGGGCGGCAGCCTGATGTACGTGTCGTGGGAGGCGGACGAGGACGGGCCCGGGGACTTCTACCGCAAGCTGGGCTTCCGCGAGACCGGTGAGACCACCGGGGGTCAGCCGGTCGGCGTGCTCGACGTGTGACGCCGTCGCGGCGACGACGTGAGAAGCCCCGCCCGGGGGCGAATCCCGGGCGGGGCTCCTCGGGCTCACGGCTACCCCGAGCAGCCCCCGCACTGGCACGGCCCGCCGGACTGGCAGCCGCAGCCGCAGCCCGCGCCGCACCCGCAGGCGCCGAGGACGGGCAGGAAGACCGCGTCGCGCGGCGGCTCCTGCTGGGGGTCGGTGGTCGTGGCGGATTCGGCCATGGGAGTCCCTCCTCGAAAGCGTACGTCGCCTCCCCCCCATTGCATGCCCACCCCACCGGGCGCATCAACGGCGCACAGAAGTGCGAACACCCGCCCGCCGCCCGCACGCGCACGACGGCCCACGGGGCGGGCGAGGACCCCCGGCCCCGAGGGCGCAGCGGTGGCCCCCAGCCCAAGGCCCCCGCGACCGTCCCGCCGGCCGCCCGAGGGCTACGCGCCCTCGACCGGGCCGTCCGCCCGCCGTCCGTCCGAGGGCTACGCGCCTTCGACCGGGCCGTCCGCCCGCCGTCCGTCCGTCCGAGGGCTACGCGCCCTCGACCGGGGCGTCCGACTGCTGGAGCTCGTCCGCGTGCTCGCCCGTGACCAGGTACACCACGCGCTTCGCCACCGACACCGCGTGGTCCGCGAACCGCTCGTAGTAGCGGCCCAGCAGCGTCACGTCGACCGCCGTCTCGATGCCGTGCTTCCAGCGGTCGTCCATCAGGTGCTGGAACAGCGTCCGGTGCAGCAGGTCCATCTCGTCGTCGTCCTGCTCCAGCTGGAGCGCCAGGTCGACGTCCTTCGTGATGATGACCTCCGCCGCCTTCGCCATCAGGCGCTGCGCCAGCTGACCCATCTCCAGGATCGTCGCGTGCAGGTCGCGCGGCACGGCCGTCGCCGGGAACCGCAGCCGCGCCAGCTTCGCCACGTGCTGCGCCAGGTCGCCGGACCGCTCCAGGTCCGCGCTCATGCGCAGCGACGTCACCACGATCCGCAGGTCCGTCGCCACCGGCTGCTGGCGGGCCAGGAGCGCTATCGCCCGGGCCTCCAGGTCGTGCTGCAGGTCGTCGACCTTCTGGTCCGCGGCGATCACGCTCTCCGCGAGCTTCAGGTCGGCGTCGAGCATGGCCGTCGTGGCGCGCCCGATCGCCGACCCGACCAGGCGGGCCATCTCGACCAGGGCCTCGCCGATCGAGTCAAGTTCCTCGTGATACGCGTCCCGCATCGATGTCCCTCTCTCGCAGTCGTCCGGGGTCCAGTTGTGCTCGGACCCCCACGCTCCCACGTTCGACCGCGGACAAGTCAGGCGTGTCCACCCCAAGTGAATGAGCCATTTCCCCTCGGTGAACTCTGGGCGACCTGCGCCGCCGCTCCGGGCAGGCCAAATGAACCGGCACGGTCCCTACGGTGAACTCTGGGCGACGACTGTTCGAGCAGCCACACGGACGGCTGGGAGAGTGTCCGTCGGCCCGCATAACCTGGATGGCATGGACGTGAACGCGGCGGTCGCCGCATTGGCAGCGATCGCCGGGGTGTGCACCGGCGTGATCGCCATGCTGGCGTTCCGCTGGAGCGAGCGCGACCAGGCGCGACCCACCCGGACCTCCCTGCACACCGACGCCGTGCTCCCGCCCGGCGTCGACACCGTGCTCTCCGTGCTGCGATCCTCCGCGGTCGTGCTCGACGAGAGCGACTCCGTGGTCAAGGCCAGCTCGGCGGCGTACGCCCTCGGTCTGGTCCGCGGCGGGAAGCTGGCCGTCGAGCCCATGCTCAACATGGCCCGCGACACCCGCCGCGACGGGGAGATACGTCAGGTCGAGCTCGACCTGCCTCGGCGGGGTACGGGGCGGGGTGAGGCCCTCGCGGTCTCCGCCCGCGTCGCCCCGCTCGGCTCCCGCCTGGTGCTGCTCCTGGTCGAAGACCTGACCGAGGCCCGCCGTATCGAAGCGGTACGGCGCGACTTCGTCGCCAACGTGAGTCATGAACTCAAGACTCCGACAGGCGCCCTCTCCCTGCTCTCCGAGGCCGTCATGGACGCCTCCGACGACCCCGAGGCCGTCACCCGCTTCGCCGGCCGCATGCAGATCGAGGCGACCCGGCTCACCAACCTCGTACAGGAGCTCATCGACCTCTCCCGGGTGCAGAACGACGACCCGCTGGAGGACTCCGAGCCCGTACGGGTGGACGAGCTGGTCGCCGAGGCCATCGACCGCTCCCGGCACGCGGCCTCGACCAAACAGATCACCATGGCTTCGAACGTGTGGCCGCCCGAAGGACTCGAACAGGGTGGTGGTGGGCGACGGGAGGGCGGCACCGCGGACCTGCGTGTCTGGGGCAGCCGCGGCCAGCTCGCCGCGGCACTCGGCAACCTCGTCGAGAACGCCGTCAACTACTCACCGGCCCGTACGCGGGTGGGCATCGCGGCCCGCCGCGTCTCGGCACCCGGCGGCGACCTGATCGAGATAGCGGTGACCGACCAGGGCATCGGCATCTCCGAGAAGGACCGTGAGCGGGTCTTCGAGCGCTTCTACCGCGTCGACCCGGCCCGCTCCCGCGCCACCGGAGGTACGGGTCTCGGCCTGGCCATCGTCAAGCACGTGGCCGCCTCGCACGGCGGGGAGGTCACCGTCTGGAGCACCGAAGGCCAGGGCTCCACGTTCACCCTGCGGCTGCCCGAGGCGGGCGCCGTACGGGACCGTCGCCCGCCCGCCTCCCCCACCCCCGATCTCATGACCGAACCGCTCCCTGCCCCGGAGGTCCTTCCGTGACCCGAGTGCTTGTCGTCGAGGATGAGGAATCCTTCAGCGACGCCCTGTCGTACATGCTTCGCAAGGAAGGTTTCGAGGTCGCGGTCGCCGCGACCGGGCCCGACGGCCTCGACGAGTTCGAGCGCAACGGGGCGGATCTCGTCCTCCTCGACCTCATGCTGCCGGGGCTGCCCGGCACCGAGGTCTGCCGCCAGCTCCGCGGCCGATCGAACGTGCCGGTCATCATGGTGACCGCCAAGGACAGCGAGATCGACAAGGTCGTCGGGCTGGAAATAGGCGCCGACGACTACGTGACGAAGCCGTTCTCCTCGCGGGAGCTGGTCGCCCGCATCCGCGCGGTCCTGCGCCGCCGCGGTGAGCCGGAGGAGGTCACTCCCGCCGCCCTGGAGGCCGGCCCGGTCCGCATGGACGTGGACCGTCACGTCGTCACGGTCTCCGGCGGCAAGGTCGACCTCCCGCTGAAGGAGTTCGACCTCCTGGAGATGCTGCTGCGGAACGCGGGCCGCGTGCTGACCCGTATGCAGCTGATCGACCGGGTGTGGGGCGCCGACTACGTCGGTGACACCAAGACCCTCGACGTCCACGTGAAGCGCCTGCGGGCGAAGATCGAGCCCGACCCGGGCGCGCCGCGGTACCTGGTGACGGTGCGCGGTCTCGGCTACAAGTTCGAGCCGTAGACGGTCGGAGCCGCCTGCCCTGCGTACGTGAAGGGGCGCCCCGCCGGAGCGTTGGTAGGGGGGGGGGGGGGGGTGTCTGGGCGACGGTGTGGGGCGGGGGGGGTGGGGCTCCTCTTTCTGGGGGGGGGGGGGGGGCCCCCCCGCGGGGGTGCTCGGACGGTCCGCCCCTCGTGCGTACGGGTGTGACGGGTGTGTCGGTGACCGGGGTGTGTCAGTGCCCGGTCGAGCTGCTCGCGCCGTCCGTGGGCGTGCCGGTGCCGGTCGGCGTGGCGGTGCCCGTGGGGGTTCCCGTCGGGGTGGCCTCGCCGCCGTGGCCGGCGTCGCCGGTCGGCGTGGCGGTGGCGGTCGGCTTGGCGGCCGGGGGCTGCGGGATCTCGGTCGGCCCGAACTCGGCGAAGTAGCCGGTCGCCGGGACGACGAAGGCGGCCAGGGAGACGTCGCCGGTCCGGCTCAGCTTGAAGACGAGCTTCTGCGCGTTGCCGTCCTTCACGGCCTCGTGGCCGTTCTCGATCGTGGCGGAGGCGTTGCCCTTGCCGCCGATGACGACCGAGCCGCCCGCGGGGATCGTGATCGGGCCGGAGCCCGTGGCGGCCTTGAGCGCCACCGGCGCGGCGGAGCCACCGAGCGTGATCGAGTCGAGCGTCTGCGGCGCGCTGCCGTTGTTGAACACCGTGGCGGAGACGACGGCCGGACCCGGGGCCCCGGTGGTCGGCTGGGTGATCACGAGGGCGTTCTGGATCTTGACGTCCTCGACGGTGACGGCGGCGTTGTCCGGCCGCACGCCGAGCGTCTGCGCGTCGTTGCCGGCGCCACAGGCGGACAGCGAGGCGATCGAGATCACGATGGCGGCGGCGGCGAGGGCGCCGCGTCGAAGGCTGCGGCTCACGGCGGCGGCAACTCCTTGGACGTACGGACGGGCAGGGACGAGCCGGCTGGAGTCGAGCTCAGGACCAACCGGCTAAAGGAAGAGCTAAAGGTGCGTCAGCGGGCTTAGGTTACCGAGCCACCCTCTCCGTCCCGCACCCGACCCGCCCCTTCGCGCCCCCGGGCCGCGGGGCCGCGGTCGCCACACCCGTCGTGATCGCCTTCGCCATGGCCGGATCACGTCGCATTGACGCTCCGTTCACATAACAGACTTGATCAATTCGGTGACCCTCCGCGCATTCCCTCGCGCGCCTCACGGAAAAACGCGAGTCGCACCGTCGGGTGATCAATTCGGGATTCGGTCCGAGATGCATCCGCACGGGTGACCGATCCTCGAACGGAGTACGTGAAGATGTACGTTCCGAAACCGGCAAAACGGGACATGCCGCCTCCTCCGGGGTGCTCCAGGCGGGTGTGGCGGGCGCGTTTCTCTCCGTCCGCACAGCCGCTCCGACCTGCGAATACCGGCTTCCGTCGGCCCCGCGCAGCACGTTCGCGTCGCTGTTGTCAAGCCCCGAGATATGCCCTGACCTGCGAAAACGCCATTCAGAAGAAGCTGTATCCGTGTTACTCTGGATAGCCACGGAAGGGGTACCTGTCACATGACGTTCAAGGTTGGCGACACCGTGGTCTATCCCCATCACGGGGCCGCGCTGATCGAGGCCATCGAAACTCGCCAGATCAAAGGCGTGGACAAGACCTACTTGGTGCTCAAGGTCGCCCAGGGCGACCTGACGGTTCGTGTGCCGGCGGACAATGCGGAGTTCGTCGGTGTTCGCGATGTGGTTGGTCAGGACGGTCTTGACCGGGTCTTCGAGGTGCTGCGCGCGCCGTACGCCGAGGAGCCCACCAACTGGTCCCGGCGCTACAAGGCGAACCTCGAGAAGCTCGCCTCCGGCGATGTCATCAAGGTCGCCGAAGTGGTCCGCGACCTGTGGCGCCGGGAGCGCGAGCGCGGTCTCTCCGCAGGTGAGAAGCGCATGCTCGCCAAGGCTCGGCAGATCCTGGTGAGCGAGCTGGCGCTCGCGGAGAACACGAACGAGGACAAGGCCGAGGCTCTCCTCGACGAGGTCCTCGCGTCCTGAGCGAAGCGATGCCGCGGTGCCCGATGACGTGCTGTGTCCCACACAGCGCCGTCGCCGGGCGCTGCGGCATGTTTCGTCTCTCGGCGTCCCGCTCGATGTCCACGGCCGCTCTCACGACGTCCGGGTGATCCCCCGACGCGCTCCAGCCGCTCCAGGCGGTCTTCCGGGTGATCTCACGTCCGGGCGATCTCCGGGTGACGTCCGTCTCGTGACGCGTCCGTCGACGAAACTCTCGTACCCCTGCCCCCCCTCGCGTCCCACGGCTTCGTGCCACTCGCAACGCCCCGACCGTCGTCACGGAAGGGGCCCGGTCAAGGCGTTGCGTTCAGCACTCCCCCGGACGTCGTCCGGGGCGACCCCCAGGGCCATACCCATGTCGGCCGAGGAAACAAACCTGCCGGAGTGCAACCGATGACAGACGAAACGCGTCCCGCGCGCACCGCCGCTGTGATCCCCGCGGCGGGCCGGGGCGTACGCCTCGGCCCGGGCGCCCCCAAGGCGCTCCGCGCGCTGAACGGCACCCCCATGCTCATCCACGCCGTCCGGGCGATGGCGGCCTCCCGGGCCGTCTCCCTCGTCGTCGTGGTCGCGCCGGCCGACGGGGCCGCGGAGGTCAAGAACCTCCTCGACGCCCACGCGCTGCCCGAGCGCACCGACTACCTCGTCGTCCCCGGCGGCGACACGCGCCAGGAATCCGTACGCCTCGGCCTCGAAGCGCTGCCCGAGGGCGTCTCCACCGTCCTCGTCCACGACGCGGCCCGCCCGCTCGTGCCCGTCGACACCGTCGACGCCGTCGTCGAGGCCGTGCGGGACGGTGCCGTCGCCGTCGTCCCCGCCCTGCCCGTCGCCGACACCGTCAAGGAGGTCGAGCCCGCGGCGACGAAGGGCGATCCCGAGAGCGTCGTCGCCACGCCCGCGCGCTCCCGGCTGCGCGCCGTCCAGACCCCGCAGGGCTTCGACTACGAGACCCTCGTCAACGCCCACGCGACCGTCGCCCTCACCGGTGACGGCGCCACCGACGACGCCGGCATGGTCGAGCGGCTCGGCGCTCCGGTCGTGGTCGTCCCCGGCCACGAGGAGGCGTTCAAGGTGACCCGTCCGCTCGATCTCGTACTGGCCGAGGCCGTACTCGCCCGCAGGAGGGCCAACGATGGCTTCTGACCACCCGCCGATCCCGCGGACCGGTATCGGCACCGACGTCCACGCCTTCGAGGAGGGCCGCGAGCTGTGGTGCGCCGGCCTGCTGTGGGAGGACGAGGAGTACGGCCTCGCCGGGCACTCCGACGGTGACGTCGCCGCCCACGCCGCCTGCGACGCCCTCTTCTCCGCCGCCGGTGTCGGCGACCTCGGCGCCCACTTCGGCACCTCCCGCCCCGAGTGGTCCGGCGCCTCCGGCGTCACCCTCCTCACGGAGGCCGCCCGGATCGTCCGCGCCGAGGGGTACGAGATCGGGAACGTCGCCGTCCAGGTCATCGGCGTCCGCCCCAAGGTCGGCAGGCGCCGCGAGGAGGCGCAGAAGGCGCTGAGCGCGGCCGTCGGCGCCCCCGTCTCCGTCTCCGGCACCACGACGGACGGTCTCGGCCTCACCGGCCGGGCGGAAGGACTGGCGGCCCTCGCAACGGCCCTGGTCTACCGCCGGGCCTGAGCCACCGGACGGCCCGACGGGGGTGCGACCCGCGTGAACCCGCCCGGCCGCGCCCCGGTCTGCCGCGCCCGCGTGCGGTCGGGCCACCACCCGACCCCGCCGGTCTGCGCCCCGCCTGACGTATCGCCGGAAAAATCCCGCCCCGCGAGCCGCGATCGGTCGCGGGGCACTACCACACGCCCACTACCCTGGAGTGGTGACTATTCGCCTGTACGACACCAGCGCCCGGCAGATCCGTGACTTCTCCCCGCTCACACCGGGCTGCGTCTCGATCTACCTCTGTGGTGCCACCGTCCAGGCCGCCCCGCACATCGGCCACATCCGGTCGGGGCTGAACTTCGACATCATGCGCCGCTGGTTCGAGTACCGCGGCTACGACGTCACGTTCATCCGCAACGTCACCGACATCGACGACAAGATCATCGCCAAGGCCGGCGACCAGGGCCGCCCCTGGTGGTCCATCGGCTACGAGAACGAGCGCGCGTTCAACTCCGGCTACGACGCGCTCGGTTGCCTCCCGCCCACGTACGAGCCCCGCGCCACCGGCCACATCACCGAGATGGTCGAGATGATGCGCGGCCTCATCGAGCGCGGACACGCCTACGAGGCCGACGGCAGCGTCTACTTCGACGTCCGCTCCTTCCCCGGCTACCTCGCCCTGTCCAACCAGGACATCGACGACCTCCGCCAGCCCGACGAAGGCGTCTCCGGAAAGCGCGACCCGCGCGACTTCGCCATGTGGAAGGCCACCAAGCCCGGCGAGCCCGACTGGGAGACCCCGTGGGGCCGCGGCCGGCCCGGCTGGCACCTGGAGTGCTCCGCCATGGCCCACAAGTACCTCGGCTCCGCGTTCGACATCCACGGCGGCGGCCTCGACCTGATCTTCCCGCACCACGAGAACGAGATCGCCCAGGCCAAGGCGTACGGCGACGACTTCGCCTCGTACTGGGTGCACAACGCCTGGGTCACCATGAGCGGCGAGAAGATGTCCAAGTCGCTCGGCAACTCGGTGCTCGTCTCCGAGATGGTCAAGCACTGGCGCCCCATCGTCCTGCGCTACTACCTGGGCACCCCGCACTACCGCTCGATGATCGAGTACAGCGAGGAGTCCCTGCGCGAGGCCGAGTCCGCGTTCGCGCGGATCGAGGGCTTCGTCCAGCGCGTCACCGAGAAGGCGGGCAAGACCGTCCCGCCCGCCCCCGAGGTGCCGCCCGCCTTCGCCGAGGCGATGGACGACGACCTGGGCGTCCCGCAGGCGCTCGCGATCATCCACACCACGGTGCGCCAGGGCAACAGCGCGCTGGCCGCCGACGACAAGGACGAGGCCATCGCCCGCCTCGCCGATGTCCGGGCCATGCTCGGCGTCCTCGGCCTCGACCCCCTCGACCCGCACTGGGCCGAGGAGACCGACCGCGGCGAGGAGCTCCACGGCGTCGTCGACACCCTCGTACGGCTCGTGCTCCAGCAGCGCGAGTCGGCCCGCGAGCGCAAGGACTGGGCGACCGCGGACGCGATCCGCGACCAGCTCGGCCAGTCCGGCCTCGCCATCGAGGACAGCCCCGACGGCCCCCGCTGGACGCTGGGCAACCGCTGATGATGTGCCGCTCGGGGAGCCGGGCGGCACACTTCACTTACAGACCTGAGTACGCGCGTGAACGCACATGCGTACGCAACACCGAGGATTAGGTAGTCATGGCCGGGAACAGCCAGCGCAGGAACCGCCGTACGTCCAACAAGAAGGGCGCGACGGTCGGCAGCGGTGGCCAGCGGCGCAAGGGCCTGGAGGGCAAGGGCCCCACGCCGCCCGCCTCCGCCCGCAAGGGTCACAAGAAGAACCGCATCGCCAACGCCCAGGCGAAGCAGGCCGCCGCCCGCCGCCCCGCCCCGCGCCGAGGCGGCCCCAAGGGCACGTCGGAGATGGTCGTCGGCCGTAACCCGGTCTTCGAGGCGCTGCGCGACGGCGTCCCCGCCACCACGCTCTACGTCCAGCAGTTCATCGACAACGACGAGCGCGTCCGTGACGTCCTCAAGCTCGCCGGCGACCGCGGCAACATCAACCTGATGGAGGCCCCGCGCCAGGAGCTCGACCGGATGACGAACGGCCTGAACCACCAGGGCCTCGTCCTCCAGGTCCCGCCCTACGAGTACGCGCACCCCGAGGACCTCACCGCGGCCGCCTACGACGCCCACGAGGACCCGCTGATCGTCGCCCTCGACGGCGTCACCGACCCCCGCAACCTCGGCGCGATCGTCCGCTCCGTCTCCGCCTTCGGCGGCCACGGCGTCGTCGTCCCCGAGCGCCGCGCCGCCGGTATGACCGCCGGCGCCTGGAAGTCCTCGGCCGGCACCGCCGCCCGGACCCCCGTCTCCCGCGTCACCAACCTGACCCGGGCCCTGGAGGGCTTCCAGAAGGAGGGCCTCACGGTCGTCGGCCTCGCCGCCGACGGCGAGCACACCGTCGAGGACCTGGAGGCGCTCGACGGCCCCGTCGTCATCGTCATCGGCAGCGAGGGCAAGGGCCTCGGCCGCCTCGTCGGCGAGACCTGTGACTACCGCGTCCGCATCTCGATGCCCGGTGGCGCCGAGTCGCTGAACGCCGGCGTCGCCGCGGGCATCGTCCTCTACGAGGTCGCCCGCCGCCGCGCGAACTGACCTCGCCACACGCCGTACCGAACGGGCCCACCTCCCTGAGCTGGGCCCTTTCGCGTACACGGGCACAGTTGGCGCGATCTTGACGGGTCTCGGACATTCAGAGCCCGTCAAGGCAGTGTCCTAACCCCGCGTCACTCGGTTAGATGAGTGTGGACACCAGAACGCCCCGGCCGGGGTTCGACGATCAGCCCGCGCTGAGCATGCTCAAAGTGGATTCCGATCCCGCGCAGGTCATCGTGAACCACGCCAGCTTCCGCGTGCGGCTCGCCCCGGCCCAGCAGCCGAAGTTCGCCGCCTCCCGCGGCCCTGCCCTCGCAGGCGCCGCGGCAGCGGCGGGCGGTGCCGCCGGCCGCCGTCGGCCCGTCGTATGGACCGGAAAGTCCGCGCCCGGAGCGACCGGACTGCTCCAGGCCGTGCGCGAATCCTCCGTCTCCACGCTGGAACCCCCGGCGCACCACGACACCGGCGTCACGCAGGCCATCCCGCGCATCGACGACACCATGCCCACCCCCGTCGTCAGCGCCGACCCGCCGCTCCTCCCTCCGATGCGGCGCGCCGAAGGCGCCTTCGACCACGCCTACGACGGCCCGTACGAGCTGTCCCGCGACGGCGCGTACGGGAACGGCGACGGGAGCGGACACGGGAGCGGACACGGGGACGACCCGAACGGCCACGAGTACCGCGGCAGCCGTGCGCAGCGCCACGGCGCCGACCCCGTCCGGCACGCCTACTACCCCGGGCGCCGGATGAACCTCGGCGTCGTCCTGCTCCCGCTCCGCGTCTTCCTCGGCTTCATCTCCATCTACGCCGGCATGGGCAAGCTCTGCGACCCCGTCTACTTCGACGGCGGCGAGCGCGGCTCCATGGTCAAGTGGCTCCACTCGCTCAACCCCTGGGCACTGGCCGAACCGCTCCGCGACTTCGCCCTCCAGCACCCGGTCGGCGCCGGCCTCACCGTCGCCTTCCTCCAGGTCGTCGTCGGTGTCCTCACCGTCCTCGGCCTCTGGCAGCGCGTCGCGGCCGTCATCGGCGCCCTGCTCTCCGCCGCGCTCCTGCTGACCGTCAGCTGGAAGTCCGTCCCCGTCTACGACTCCGCCGACATCATCTTCCTCGCCGCCTGGTCCCCGCTGATCACCGCCGGCGCGCCCGTCTACTCCATCGACGGCCGTCTCGCCGGCGAAGCCTGGCGCACCCTCGGGCCCCGCTCCGAGCTGTGGGACCTGCGCCGCCGCGTCCTGCGCCGCGGGGCGCTCGTCACCTCCGTCGTGGTCGGCCTCACGCTGCTCATCGGCTCGGTGCTCGGCGGGGCCGTACGGTCCACCGAGATGGTCACGGTCCCCGGCCCGAACGACGACCCGATCAACCACCTGCCCGGCCGGACGCTCCCGCAGGAGCCCGGCGAGCGCACCCCGTCCCAGTCGACGTCCACCCGCCCCAAGCCGTCGGCGACGGCCGGCGCGAGCGGGGAGCGCGAGGACGACAAGACGGCCTCGCCGAGCGAGACCGTCCGGGAGACGGGCCGTACCGAGGAGAGCCGGCCGACCGCCACGCAGGGCACCGGCAGCAGTACGCCGACCCAGTCACGGCCGGCGGCCCCACCGTCCACCAGCTCCGGCCCGACGAGCACCGGCGGCACGAGCGGCAGCGGTGGCGGCACCGGCGACACGACCGAGCCGACGAGCGGCGGCTCGTCGACGGGCACCGGCGGCAACCGGAACCCGATCGGCGGCCTGCTGGGCTGACG
>NZ_JBHUYJ010000038.1:56148-65818 GCF_042668715.1 Streptomyces sp. NPDC057271 | reverse complement strand
CAGCCACGTGATCATTCTGGCCGTCCAGTGCCGCCCGGAACAGCGACCGGGCGGCACGTCACGACGGGGCGAACGTTGCCTGATGCGGCACTAGGCAGGCGCCAACGCTTCGTGCAATGACGTCCCTTGCTCCCGGTGCGATGGGAGAGGCGACTCTCCGGTGGACGAGTACCGCCGGATCGCGGACCGGGTCACGGAGCGGATCGCGGACGGGCGGCTGCGGAGTCGGCGCGTCGGACTTGCCCCGAGCATTCTGGATATCTAATATCCAGATTATGAGGATGAACGAGGGCGTGGAGTGGGCGCTGCACAGCTGCCTCAACCTGGCCTGGATCGGGCCGGAGCGGGCGGTGACGGCGGCGCGGCTCGCGGCCTACCACGAGCTGCCCTCCGCCTACCTCAACAAGCAGCTCCAGGCCCTCTCCCGGGCCGGGATCGTCAGCTCCGTCTCCGGCCCCAAGGGCGGCTTCCGGCTGGCCCGGCCGCTCGACCGGATCACGCTCATGGACGTCGTCACGGCGATCGAGGGCCCCGAGGAGGCGTTCCGCTGCTCCGAGATCCGGCGGCAGGGACCCGGCGCCGGACCGGCCGGAAGCTACTCGGCCGAGTGCGCGATCGCGGGGGCGATGGGGGCGGCCGAGCTGGCCTGGCGGCGCGAGCTGGCGGCCCGCACCCTGGACGACGTACGGCAGCGGGCGGAGCTTCAGGCGCCCGCGGCCCCGGAGCGCATCCGTCACTGGTTCGCCAACGCCTGACGGGCCCGTCGGCGGCCCGCATCGACGCGCCCTCCCTTCCCCGGGAGGGCTTCTCGAGGAGGTGATTCTGGATGCTGAACATCCAGATTGAGCCCCGTCATTGAGCCCCGTCGGCGCGGCAAGGGAGCCGCGCTCACCCTGGCCGCCTGCCCGGCGGCCGTACTCTCCGGAAGGAAGCACACCTGATGACCAGCACCGCCACCACCACGGGCATCGCCACCACCGACGAGCGCACGATCACCAACCCGGCCACGCTCCACGACCCGTCCCCCTTCGGCTACAGCCACGCCGTCTCCGCCCCCGGCGAGCTGGTCTTCATCGGCGGCCAGTACGCCTCCGACGCGACCGGGGCCCCCGTCCCCGGGGACTTCGCCGCCCAGGTCGAGCTGGCCTTCACCAACCTCCGGCGCGCGCTGGAGGGCGTGGGGCTCGGCTTCGAGCACGTCGTACGCCTCGGTTCGTACATCGTCGATCACGATCTCGCGAAGCTGGAGGTCCTCGGCCGGGCGCTGCACGGCGCCTTCGGCGACCGGCTGCCCGCCCAGACGCTTCAAGGCGTCGCCGCGCTCGCGCTGCCCGGGATGCTCTTCGAGATCGACGCGGTCGCGGTGCGGCCGGCGGGCTGATTCCACCCGGCCCGGACCGGCCTCCGCGGCCTCCGCGGCCTCCGCCCGTGGCCTGTCCACCGGGCCGCCCGGTTGCGGCGGCGGGGGCTCCGGGTGTGCCCTAGAGGGTGCAGGGGGGGCGAGAGTGAAGGAGCTCCTGCCATGGCCGCACACGCAGCGATGCCCGCCCGGAGGCATCTGAGTACACACGGCTTGGTCCTGCCCCTCACGCTGGGTTTCGCCTACGGCTTCTGGGCGGCGGCGATCGTGCGCGGCGGGGGTGTCATCGACTGGGGCGAGGCCGTGCTCGGCATCGTCTCCGGAGCCGTGCTCGCGGGGGCCGTGTACGCGCTGCGCCAATGGGGCCACGTCCTGCCGCGCGAAGTGCACGCCGTTGCCTGGGGCGTGCTCACCGGCTGCGCCGTCGGCTTCCTCTTCAGCCTCTCGAACCCGAGCGTGCTCTCGGCCACCGTCCTCGGCCTGATCGTCGCCGCGGGAACCGTCATCGCCGCGTTCTACTGGCTCTACACGCACGAGGACGTCAAGGCCGTGGAGCGCGCCGTGGCGCGACGGCGCCCGTAGGAGACCGCGACGGCGGCGAGCAGCGGCGCCCAGGCCGCCAGGGGCAGGTAGCAGGCCAGGAACAGGGCCTCCTGGACCGGCCCCTCGGTGTGGGTGCCCGCGGCGTCCGCGCCGATCCCGGCGAACGCCGCGTACGTGTACCAGCCTGTCAGGGCGAAGAGCCCGAACGCCCCGCCCAGCGCGGCCGCGGTGGCCGCGCGGGGCGGGACGGGCCGTCCGCCCAGGAACGGCAGCCGGCGCGGCAGCACCTCGCCCCAGGAGCGGACCAGGCCGAGCGTGAGGAAGGCGAGCAGTTCGGCGACGACGGTCAGCACGATCTGGAACACGTTCTGGGCGAGGTCCGGGTCGTCGACGCGGGCCACGGGCAGCCCCAGGGTGAGCGCGATCCGCCAGATCCCGGAGGGGAGGACGACCAACGGTACGGCGTGGGCGGCGAGGGCGGCCCAGCGGGGCACGCCGGGCAGGGCGTTGATCTTCGGCATGTACTCAGCGTGCCGCCGCGGCGCGGGCCGGGTCGTCGTCCTGCGCGCCCCGCCCTCTCCGCCGGACGGGGGAGTTCGGGTCGTTCTCTGGCATACGGGCCGCCTCCGTCGGAGACTGGGTGGAGCGGACCGCATCCGGCAGCCTGGAGGCACGCGCATGACCGACCTCGCCATCGAGACCGAGGGCCTGGTCAAGGTCTTCGGCACGAACCGTGCCGTCGACGGCATCGACCTACGCGTCCCGGCCGGCACCGTCTACGGCGTCCTCGGCCCCAACGGCGCGGGCAAGACCACCGCCGTCAAGATGCTCGCGACCCTGCTGCGCCCCGACGGCGGCCGGGCCCGGGTCTTCGGCAACGACGTCGTCGAGGACGCCGACACCGTGCGCGGCCGGGTCAGCCTCACCGGCCAGTACGCCTCCGTCGACGAGGACCTCACCGGCACCGAGAACCTCGTCCTGCTCGGCAGGCTCCTCGGCCACAGCCGGCCCGCCGCCCGGGACCGTTCGGCGCAGCTGCTCGCCGCGTTCGGGCTGGCGGAGGCCGCCGACAAGCAGATCAAGAACTACTCGGGCGGCATGCGGCGCCGTATCGACATCGCCGCGTCCATCCTCAACACCCCCGACCTGCTCTTCCTCGACGAACCGACCACCGGCCTCGATCCGCGCAGCCGCAACCAGGTCTGGGACATCGTCCGCGCGGTCGTCGCCCAGGGCACCACCGTCCTGCTCACCACCCAGTACCTGGACGAGGCGGACCAGCTCGCCTCCCGTATCGCCGTCATCGACCACGGGAAGGTGATCGCGGAGGGTACGAAGGGGGAGCTCAAGGCCTCCGTCGGCTCGGGATCGGTGCACGTACGGCTCCGGGACCCCGAGCAGCGCCCGGAGGCCGAGCGGGTCCTGCGCGACGCCCTGAAGGCCACGGTCCAGCTCGACGCGGACCCGGTCGCCCTCACCGCCACCGTCGACGGCCACGGCACGGACCTCGGCGCCGCCGAGCAGGCGGCCCGGGCGCTGGCGGAGCTGTCGCGGGCCGGGATCACGGTCGACAACTTCGGGCTCGGCCAGCCCAGCCTCGACGAGGTGTTCCTGGCACTGACGGACAGGAAAGGAACGACGGCATGACCACCGTCACCACCGGCAAGGACGCGCGGACGACCGACACGCTCGACTTCGTCGCCCCGAAGGCGGACGAACTCGCGGCGCTGCTCGTGGGCGGGTCCCGTCCACCGCGTCCCAGCGCGCTCTCCGCCTCGATGACCTTCGGCTGGCGGGCCATGCTGAAGATCAAGCACGTGCCGGAGCAGCTGTTCGACGTGACGGCGTTCCCGATCATGATGGTGCTGATGTACACGTACCTCTTCGGAGGTGCGCTGGCCGGTTCGGTCTCGGCGTACATCCAGTTCCTGCTGCCGGGCATCCTCGTGATGAGCGTCGTGATGATCACGATGTACACGGGTGTCTCGGTCAACACGGACATCGAGAAGGGCGTCTTCGACCGCTTCCGCACGCTGCCGATCTGGCGGCCTGCGCCGATGGTCGGCTATCTGCTCGGTGACGTCGTCCGCTATCTGATCGCGTCGGCGGTCATGCTCACGGTCGGCATGATCATCGGCTACCGCCCGGACGGCGGTGTGGCCGGCGTCCTGCTCGGTGTCGCGCTGCTGCTGGTGTTCTCGTTCGCGTTCTCGTGGATCTGGACGATGTTCGGACTGATGCTGCGCAGCGAGAAGTCGGTCATGGGCGTCAGCATGATGGTGATCTTCCCGCTGACCTTCCTGTCCAACGTGTTCGTCGACCCGAGCACGATGCCGGGCTGGCTGCAGGCCTTCGTGAACAACAGCCCGGTGACGCACCTGGCGACGGCGGTACGGGAGTTGATGGCCGGGAACTGGCCGGCGGCCGACATCGCCTGGTCGCTCGGGTGGTCGGCGCTCTTCGTGATCGTCTTCGGTGCGATCACGATGCGGCTCTACAACCGCAAGTAGTCACTGC
The DNA here is from genome assembly GCF_042668715.1 of Streptomyces sp. NPDC057271. Lineage (NCBI taxonomy): Bacteria > Bacillati > Actinomycetota > Actinomycetes > Kitasatosporales > Streptomycetaceae > Streptomyces > Streptomyces sp. NPDC057271. The sequence goes on along the minus strand of NZ_JBHUYJ010000038.1, from coordinate 61,398 downwards.
CCTCGCGGGGTGGTCTGCTGGACCGACCAGCGGTTGCCGTCCGGGTCGGCGAAGTACACGAACGAGCCCCACGGCTGGTCGTCGATCTCGGTGGTCTCGATGCCGCGCCGCTTGAGGTCGGCGTGGGCCTCCTCGATGTCCGTGACGACGACCTGCATGTTGTCGAGAGAGCCCGGCTTCATCTCCGTGATGCCCTTGCCGAAGGCGATCGAACAGGCCGAGCCGGGCGGGGTCATCTGGACGAAGCGGATGTCGTCGCTGACGGGGAAGTCGTGGTCGAGACGGAAGCCCACCTGCTCGTAGAAGGCCTTGGCCCGCTCGATGTCGGTGACGGGCACGCCGATCAGTTCCAGCTTGATGTCCATGAGGGCATCATGCGCCCGCAGGGCCCCTGTCGCACGGCAACCCGGTCAACCGCCCCGGACCACGACCACCGGACACGGGGCGTGCTGGGTCACCCGGGTGGAGACGGAGCCCAGCAGCGCGGCCTTGAAGCCGGCGCGGCCGCGGTCGCCGACGACCAGCAGGGACGCGCCCTCGGCCTGGTCGATCAGGGCCTGGGCCGCGTTGCCGCCGACGACCGTGCGGACGACGTCGGCGGCTACGGCCGGGTCCAGCGCCTTGGCGAGTGACTCGTCCAGGAACTGTTCGGCGAGCATCTCGGGGTTGAAGTCCGGCGGCACCCCGGGCGCCCCCGCCCAGGAGGCCGGGTACTCCCACCCGATCACCGCCTGGAGGGAGTCCCCGGTGAGGGCGGCCTGGGCGGCCGCCCACTTCAGCGCCTTCAGGGACGGCTCCGACCCGTCCACACCCACCACGATCCTGCCGGCCATGTCGGTCTCCGCTCGTCGTACGGCACATCTGCCACCAACGTAGAAGCGGATCAATCCAGGCGCAGGTCGGCGAGCTGCCGCTCGAAGGGCACGACCTCGTCGTCGGCCGGGTCGCCGGCCGGGCCCCTGGCCGCGACCAGGTCCGCGAGTTCGTGGCCCGCCCGGGCGATCCGGGACGGCAGGCCGTCCCCCGCGAAGCCGACGGGAAGCGTGTGGTCGCCGCCCGAACCCCAGTCCTCCGAGGCCGCGTAGACGGCCGTCGGGACGACGAGCGCCCGCAGATAGGCGAAGAGCGGGCGCAGCGCGTGGTCGAGGACGAGGGAGTGCCGGGCCGTGCCGCCGGTCGCGGCGATCAGCACGGGCGTGCCGGTCAGCCCGGCCGGGTCGATCAGGTCGAAGAAGGACTTGAACAGACCGCTGTACGAGGCGGTGAAGACGGGGGTCACCGCGATCACCCCGTCGGCGCCGGTCACCGCGTCGATCGCCTCCTGCAGCTGCCCCGAGGGGAAGCCCGTGACGAGGTTCTTCGCGATGTCGACGGCGATGTCCCGTAGCTCGACGACGCGGACCTCGACGATGTACTCCTGCTCGGTGAGCCGCGCCTTCGCCGCCCCGGCGAGGCGGTCGGCGAGCAGCCGGGTGGAGGAGGGGCTGCTCAGACCGGCCGACACGGCGACCAGCTTCAGGGTCCGCATGACTTACGCCTCCTGGTTCCGGGTGGCGGTCCGGGTGACGGCGGGGTGGAGCGGGGCGGTCTCGGGGACACCGGCCGGCCGCAGGTTGGCGAACTCCTTCCGCAGCACCGGGACGACCTCCTCGCCGAGGATGTCGAGCTGCTCCAGGACGGTCTTCAGAGGCAGGCCCGCGTGGTCGACGAGGAAGAGCTGGCGCTGGTAGTCGCCGACGTACTCCCGGAAGGACAGGGTGCGTTCGACGACCTCCTGCGGCGAGCCGACCGTCAGCGGGGTATCGCGGGTGAACTCCTCCAGGGACGGGCCGTGGCCGTAGACGGGCGCGTTGTCGAAGTACGGGCGGAACTCCCGTACGGCGTACTGGGAGTTCTTCCGCATGAAGACCTGCCCGCCGAGGCCGACGATCGCCTGCTCGGCGGTGCCGTGGCCGTAGTGCGCGTACCGCTGCCGGTAGAGGCGGACCATCTTCTCGGTGTGCTGCTTGGGCCAGAAGATGTGGTTGGCGAAGAATCCGTCGCCGTAGTACGCGGCCTGCTCGGCGATCTCGGGGGAGCGGATGGAGCCGTGCCAGACGAACGGCGGCACGCCGTCGAGCGGGCGGGGCGTGGAGGTGAAGCCCTGGAGCGCGCTGCGGAACCTGCCCTCCCAGTCGACGACGTCCTCCCTCCACAGCCTGTGCAGGAGCGCGTAGTTCTCGATGGCGAGCGGGATGCCCTGGCGGATGTCCTGGCCGAACCACGGGTAGACCGGGCCGGTGTTGCCACGGCCCATCATCAGGTCGACGCGCCCGTCGGCGAGGTGCTGGAGGGTGGCGTAGTCCTCGGCGATCTTCACCGGGTCGTTGGTGGTGATCAGCGTCGTGGACGTGGAGAGGATCAGGTTCTCGGTCCGCGCGGCGATGTGCCCGAGGAGGGTGGTCGGGGAGGACGGCACGAACGGCGGGTTGTGGTGCTCGCCGGTCGCGAAGACGTCGAGCCCGACCTCCTCGGCCTTGAGCGCGATGGCGACCGTGTTCTTGATCCGCTCGTGCTCGCTCTGGGTGCGGCCGGTCGTGGGGTCGGTCGTCACGTCACCGACGGTGAAGATCCCGAACTGCATCGTGCTCACCTCTCGCCTCGGGGGCTGTTGGTTGAATCGTAAACTATCTCCCACAACCGCGCATCCCCCCGCCTCATTCCCGGCCCCGACGGCGGCCTCGGTGGCGGCCTCGGTGGCGGCGGCGCGTTCGCCGGCTTTCGTCCGGCTCGTCTGCCGCGTGGGCCGGAACGCCCAGGAGCAAGGGCGGGAGGGGGCTCCCGTAGAGTTCGCCGACGTGAGTACCGTTCCTCCAGCTGCGATATCGGTCGTCGGGATCGGCGCGGACGGCTGGGACGGCCTTCCCGCGCGCTCCCGCCGCGTCCTCGGCGCCGCAGAGGTCCTGATCGGCGGCCCCCGTCAGCTCGGTCTGCTGCCCGCCGCCGAGTGCCCCGGCGAGCGGATCGCCTGGCCTTCGCCGCTGCGGCCCGCCGTCCCCGGACTGTTCGCCGATCACAAGGGCCGGCGCATCGCGGTGCTCGCCAGCGGCGACCCGATGTTCTACGGGATCGGCCGCACGCTCGTCGAGACGCTGGACGCCGAGCGCCGCGCCGACCTGCGGGTCCTCCCGCACCCCTCCTCCGTGTCGTACGCCTGCGCCCGCGTCGGCTGGGCCCTGGAGGCCGTGGAGACCGTCTCCCTGGTCGGCCGCGCCCTCGCCACGCTCGCCGCCTCCCTGCACGACGGCCGCCGGCTCCTCGTCCTGAGCGAGGGCGCCGAGACGCCCGGCGCGGTCGCGGCGCTGCTGCGGGAGAAGGGTTTCGGCCCGACCCGGATGCGGGTCCTGGAACAGCTCGGCTCGGACCGCGAGCGGATCGTCGACGGCACGGCCGCCACCTGGCCGCACGAGCAGGTCGACCCCCTGAACGTGATCGCCCTCGACCTCGTCCGCTCCCCCGGCGCGCCGCGCCTCGGCGCCGTACCCGGGCTGCCGGACGACGCGTACGAGCACGACGGCCAGCTCACCAAGCGGTACGTCCGCGCGGCGACGCTTGCCGCGCTCGCCCCCGCGCCGGGGGAACTGCTGTGGGACATCGGCGGCGGTTCCGGCTCGATCGGCATCGAGTGGATGCGTACGGACCGGTCCTGCCGGGCCGTCGCCGTGGAGAGGGACCCCGGGCGGGCCGCCCGGATCGAGCGCAACGCCGCCGCCCTCGGCGTCCCCGGGCTGCGAGTCGTGGCCGCCGCCGCACCCGGTGGCCTGCCCGGCCTGCCCACCCCGGACGCCGTCTTCATCGGCGGTGGCCTCACCGCCCCGGGGCTGCTCGACGCCTGCTGGGACGCCCTGCCGGCGGGCGGACGGCTGGTCGCCAACACCGTGACGCTGGAGTCCGAGGCGCTGCTCGCCCGGTGGTACGGCGAGCACGGCGGGGAGCTGGTCCGGCTCGCCGTCGCCCAGGCCGTTCCGGTGGGCGGCTTCACCGGCTGGCGCCAGGCGATGCCGGTCACACAGTGGTCCGTAACGAAGGCAGGAGCTGGAGCATGACCGTCTACTTCATCGGCGCGGGCCCGGGCGCGGCCGACCTCATCACCCTGCGGGGCGCCCGCACCCTCGCCACCTGCGGGGTGTGTCTGTACGCGGGCTCCCTGGTCCCGCGCGAACTGCTCGCCGAGTGCCCGCCGGACGCGCGCCTGGTCGACACCGCGGACCTGGACCTGGACCGGATCGTCGCCGAGATCGTCCGAGCCCACGAGGGCGGGCAGGACGTGGCGCGGCTCCACTCCGGCGACCCGTCCGTCTTCAGCGCGGTCGCCGAGCAGATGCGCCGGCTCGACGCGCTGGACATCCCGTACGAGGTCGTCCCGGGCGTCCCCGCGTTCGCCGCCGCGGCGGCCGCGCTCAAGCGGGAACTCACCGTCCCGACGGTGGGCCAGACGGTCATCCTCACCCGCATCGCCCAGCAGGCCACGCCCATGCCGGAGGGCGAGGACCTGGCGACCCTGGGCCGCAGCGGCGCCCTCCTGGTCCTTCACCTGGCGGCCCGGTACGCCGACCGGGTCGTCGCCGAGCTGCTCCCCCACTACGGGGCGGACTGCCCGGCCGCGGTCGTGGCGATGGCCAGCCGCCCGGACGAGATCGTGCTGCGGGGCACGCTGGAGGACATCGCGGGGCAGCTGAAGGAGGCGGGGATCACGAAGACGGCGGTGATCCTGGTCGGCCGCACGCTGGCGGCCTCGCAGTTCCGCGACAGCCACCTCTACGACCCGGCACGGGAACGCCACATCTGCTGACCGGCCCTCGCCCGGCGGACGGCCCGCGTGCCGGCCCGGTTCCGGCCGACGGCGCCCGCGTGCCGCCCGGTTCCGGCCGACGGCGCCCGTGTGCCGCCCGGTTTCGGCCGGCGGGCCGTACGTGTGCTGAGTCGGCCCGGTTCCGGCCAGTGGGCGGCTCGGGTGCTGGGGCCGGCCCGACCGGCGGACCGGTGCCAGGCCCCGGTGGGCCGTCGCCGGACCCCGGAGGCCAGTGGGCCGGGGGGACCGGCACCAGCCCCGGTGGACCGGTGCCAGGCCCATGCCGGCCGGCGGATCGGCAGCGCGCCCCCTGACGCGCCCGGGGCCGGGAAACCGGGGGGTGTTCGGTCCCCGGTGTTCGGTGTTTTGTCTCTTTTTCTTTTTTTTCCTCTTCTTTTTTTTTGCGTGCTTTTTTTTTT
>NZ_JBHUYJ010000038.1:48380-56138 GCF_042668715.1 Streptomyces sp. NPDC057271 | reverse complement strand
AATAGCGCCCCCGAACGAGCCAGGGGCCGGACACCCGGTGGGTGTCCGGCCCCGGCTGTCAGGCGTTCGGCCGCTTGCCGTGGTTCGCCTTCTTCTTCTTGCGGGCGCGCTTCTTGTTGCCTCGCTTCGCCATGGGGCACATCCCTCTCTCGTGGGGGCTCTGCCCTCGCAAGCCTAGGTTCGGGGCACGGGGGCCGCATCCCGTGCCCTGGGATCGTCGAGCCCGCCGCGGACGCATGGTAGTAACATGTACTACATGGAGACCACGGCTCGAGAGTTCAACCAGAAGTCTTCCCAGATCCTCGCCGCGGCGGCTCGGGGCGAGACAGTGACGGTCACCAAGAACGGGGTCGCGGTGGCCCGCGTCGTGCCCATAGGCGATGAGATCTCGCCGTACCCCATCGATCCCATGGGTGAGATCGATCTTCCCGACCTCGGCCTCCCCGATCTCACCGACGACGAGATCGAGGACGCACTCAAAGGCATGGGGTCGCCGGCGTGATCGCCGTCGCCGACACCAATGCCCTCTACCGCATTCTCGACTCACGTCTCACAGGGCATGACGCGCACAAGGAAGGGCTGGCCGCGATCAGCCACCTGGTGATCTCTCCGATGGTCCTGGCCGAGCTGGACTATCTGATCGCGGCACGAGTAGGCGCGCGCCAGGCCCTGACCGCAGCCCGGTTCATTGAGCGCTATACGGCCACTCGTCGGTTCGAGGTGCCGCCGGTGGCCACTCATCTGTCCACGGCGATCGCCGTGGCCGAGGGCTACGCGGACGCGGACGGGGGGAAGGGGGTCGGCCTGACCGATGCCATGAATGTGGCGCTGGCGGCCGCATACGGCACCGAGGTCCTGTTCACCACAGACCGTCACTTCCGCATGATCAGACCTCTGACCGGACACAAGGCGTTCCGACTGTTGCCCGACGACCTGTGAGGCAGGGCCGTCACGGCCCCGCCGGCTCCGCTCGGCCCACCACCGTGCCCGCGCGGTCGATGCAGACGACGTCGACCGCGACCGGGGCTCCGCGCAGGACCGCCAGGGACTCGTCGCGGGCGCGGGCGGCCACCAGGTCGCCGAGGGGGACGCCCGCGGCCTCGCAGAGGCGGAGGGCCGCCAGGCCCGTGTTCGCCTCCGCGATCTCCGCGGCGAGGGCCTCCGACGCGCCGCCCGTGCGGGCCAGGTCCGCGAGGAAGGCCTTGTCGACCTGGGAGCGGGCCGAGTGGAGGTCCAGGTGGCCCGCGGCCAGCTTGGAGAGCTTGGCGAAGCCGCCGCAGACGGTGAGGCGGCCGACCGGGTGGCGGCGGATGTACTTGAGGACGGCGCCCGCGAAGTCGCCCATGTCGAGCAGGGCGATCTCCGGCAGGTCGTAGAGCGTCGTCACCGTCTTCTCCGAGGTGGAGCCGGTGCAGCCCGCCACATGCGTCAGACCCGCCGCGCGCGCCACGTCCACGCCCCGGCGGATCGAGTCGATCCAGGCCGAGCAGGAGTACGGCACGACGATCCCGGTCGTTCCCAGGATCGACAGGCCGCCGTGGATCCCGATCCTCGGGTTCCACGTCGAGCGGGCGATCTCCTCGCCGTGGTCGACGGAGACCGTGATCTCCACGTCGCCGCCCGTGCTGTGCGCCGCCGCGACCTCCGCCACGTGCTCGCGCATCATCTGCCGCGGGACCGGGTTGATCGCCGGCTCGCCGACCTCCAGGGGCAGGCCCGGCAGGGTGACCGTACCGACGCCGGGACCGGCGCGGAACACGACGCCCGAGCCGGCCGGGAGGAGCCGCACCGTCGAGCGGATCAGCGCCCCGTGCGTCACGTCCGGGTCGTCGCCCGCGTCCTTCACGACCGCCGCCATGGCGTGGTCCGCCGTCAGCTCCTCGGCCGCGAGCGCGAACGCCGGGCGCCCGCCCTTCGGCAGCGTGATCGTCACGGGGTCGGGGAAGTCGCCCGTCAGGAGCGCCGTGTACGCGGCCGTCGTCGCCGCCGTCGCGCACGCCCCGGTCGTCCACCCGGGGCGCAGACCGGTGTGCTTGAGTTGGGCGTCGCGCCCGCCGCCTGCGCTCATGAAAGGGCTCCCGTGCACGTACTCATTCTCGGCGGGACCACCGAGGCCCGCGTCCTCGCCGCGCGTCTCCACGACACCGTACGGGTCACCAGCTCGCTCGCCGGGCGGGTCGCCGCCCCCAGGCTGCCCGTCGGGGAGGTCCGGATCGGCGGCTTCGGCGGCGTGGACGGACTCGTGGAGTGGGTGCGCGCGCACGCCGTGGACGCGCTCATCGACGCCACCCACCCCTTCGCGGAGAACATCAGCTTCAACGCGGCCCGGGCGGCCGCCACCGCCCATGTTCCCCTGCTCGCCCTGCGCCGCCCCGGCTGGGTCCCGGCGGCGGAGGACGACTGGCACCAGGTCGCCTCCCTGGAGGAGGCGGCGCGGACCCTCGACGGGCTCGGGGGGAGGGTGTTCCTGACGACCGGCCGGATGGGGCTCGCGGCCTTCGCCGACTGCCCGCAGTGGTTCCTCGTACGGTCGGTGGACGCCCCCGAGCCCCCGATGCCCGCCCGCACCGAAGTCCTGCTGGATCGGGGGCCGTTCACCCTGGAGGGAGAGCGGGAGCTGCTCGCCCGCCACGCCGTCGACGTGCTCGTCACCAAGGACAGCGGAGGCGCGGCGACCGCCCCCAAGCTCACCGCGGCCCGCGAGGCGGGCATCCCGGTGGTCATCGTCCGCCGCCCCCCGGTCCCGGCGGGCGTACCGGTGGCGGCGACCCCGGAGGAGGCCGCCGCCTGGGTGCGGGAGTGTGCGGAGGCCTGACTCAGCCCGCGTCGGGGGTGCCGAGTTCGGTGACCTCGACCCAGTTCACGGTCTCGTCCTCGACCCGGAGCACGTTGTTCCAGTCGTCAACGGCGAAGACGCCGTACATCACCGTCTCGCCGTCCGCCGCGCTGCCGTGGAGGAACGAGGTGGCGTCCTCGGCGAGGTACTCGACTCGGTGGGCCAGCCAGACGTAGCCGCCCTCGCCGTCCTCGTGCCGCACGGCCTTGAAGACCTCGTACCGCTTCAGGTCGGGCTCCGTGTTCGGCTCCCACTCCAGGAGCACGCCGTCCTCGCGCGGGGTCGCCTTCAGGCCGGTGACGGCCGCGGGGGCGACGAGGTCACCGTGGGTGGTCGCGGAGGCCGCGCCGGAGACCGGCGACTCGTTGCCCGCCTCGTCGACGGCGGTCACCGTGTAGGTGTACGTGGTGCCGTGGCCCACGGACATGTCCGTGTAACTGCTGTACCCGGTCTCGGTGTAGAGCTCGCCGAAGCGGTACACGCGGTAGCGGGCGACGTCCTTGCTCGTCGAGGGTGTCCAGGAGACGACGACGCCGTTGCGCGGCTGGAACACGGCCGTCAGCCCCGTCGGCGCCGCCGGCGCAGTATAGTCGCGGTGGGTCGCCGCCACCCAGGTCCTCGGTGAGGTGTTCCCGGCCGCGTCCACGGCGGCCACCCAGTACGTGTACTCGGCCCGCTCGGTCACCGCGCTGTCCGTCCACGTGGGGGACGTGACCGTGGCGACCCGCTCCTCCGACGTGGGTACGTCCGTGTCCGGCACACGCCGCCGGAAGACGGTGTACGTCGACGCGCCGGGCACCGCCCGCCAGGCCAGCGTCACCCCCGCCTGCCGGTCGGTCGCTGTGAGCCCGTCCGGCGCGGCCGGCGCCGTCCGGTCCGTGCTCGTGACCGTCCCGTCTACGCTGCCCGCGGACTCGTTGCCAGCCTTGTCCACCGCACGGACCTCGTAGAGGAACGATTCGCCGGTGGTGGGCGGGGAGTCGGAGAAGGACCGTCCGGTGACCGGCGTGTCACCGCTTACGCGCGTCCAGGCGGTCGTGGCCAGGCGGCGGTAGACGCGGTAGCCCGCGAGGTCCATCTCCGTGTTCGGCGCCCACCGGAGCGTCGCCCTGTCCGTGGCCCGGTCGTAGGTGGCCGACGCGCCGAGAGGCGCGCGGGGGGCGACCGTGTCGACGGCGGGCGACGTGCGGGGCGCGTAGGAGAAGGCGACGTTCGCCGTGCCCGTGAAGGCCACGTACTCCACGCGGAGGGTGTGCCGGCCGGCCGGGACGGCGACGTCCACGGTCCTGGTCTGTGTGGTGGAGACGTTCCGCCACAGGTCGATCACGCGCACCCCGTCGAGGTACACACGGATGCCGTCCTGCGTCGCGGCGGAGAAGGCGAACGGTCCGCCGGAGCCGAAGTCGCGGGTGACCGACCACCGCACGGAGAAGTTGTCATGGGGCAGCGTGACACCGGCCGGGTCGCCGGTGCCGTAGTTCTCGGCGATGGCGCCGTCGCAGGCGGTCAGCCTGGGCGTACCACTGAAGGACGTGTTGGCGAAGTACTGCGCCGTCCAGACCGGGGACGTGCGGTGGACGGCCGCGGCGGCCGCGCCGGCCGGAGACGTGCAGCTGACGGCCGCGGAGGCCGGGGTGGCGGTGAGCAGACCGCCGGCGGCGGCGAGGGCGGCCGTGGTGGCCAGCGCGCCCAGCCGATGAGGAGTCATCACAGAGGGAAGGGCCCTTTCCGGACCGAAACGTCATGGCAGATGTCTGGGGAAAGGCGGTGCGGGTGGGGCCGGTGATCCGCCGGAGCGGGACTCTACCGACCCCACCCGCCCCTGACCAGGGGGTTCTCTGGTGCGGTCAGTCGGCGCGTCTGCTCCGGCGCCGTCCCGGGCCGTCCCCGCCGGCGCCCGTGAGCGGGCGGAACGGGGACGGCCCGTTCGGGCAGAGCCCATCGAGGCCCGGCCCGTACGACCGCCTCGCGGCGACGGCTTCCGCCTACGCCTCCGGGTAGCGCCGTGGCGTCCAGGTGATCGTGCGGCCGTCGCCGCGCTCGACCGCGCGCGTCTGCGACGAGCCGACGAGCAGCAGCGTCCGCATGTCGACCTCGGACGGCTCCAGCGTCTTCAGCGTCACCACCCGTACCGACTGCTCCGGGCCGCCCACGTCCCGCGCCACGACCACCGGGGTCTCGGGCGAGCGGAGTTCGAGGAGCAGGTCACGGGCGGCCGCCACCTGGTGCGTACGGGACTTCGAGCCCGGGTTGTAGAGCGCCAGGACCAGGTCCGCCGTGGCCGCCGCGCGCAGCCGCGCCGCGATGACCTCCCAGGGCTTGAGGCGGTCGGAGAGGGAGATGGTCGCGTAGTCGTGGCCCAGCGGGGCGCCCGCCGCGGCCGCCGCCGCGTTCGCGGCCGTCACGCCCGGGAGGACCCGTACCGGAACGTCCGCGTACCGGTCCTCCGACGCCACCTCCAGAACCGCCGTCGCCATGGCGAAGACCCCCGGGTCGCCGCCCGAGACGACCGCGACCCGGCGCCCGCGCCGGGCCAGGTCCAGGGCGAACTCGGCGCGCTCGGACTCGACCTTGTTGTCCGAACCGTGCCGGAGCTGGCCGGGACGCAGCGCGGGGACCCGGTCGAGGTACGTGGTGTAGCCGACCAGGTCGTCGGCGTTGACCAGCGCGCCGCGCGACTCCGGCGTCAGCCAGGGCGCGCCCGCCGGGCCCGTGCCGACGACGACGACCTCGCCGCCGGTCTCCCGGGACTCCGGCGGGACGGCGTCGATACGGGAGGGCAGCACGGCCACCGAGAAGTACGGCACCGTCTCCGCGTCGACCTCGGAGAGGATCTCCGTCCGCTCGCCCGCCATGAACGCCCGCTCCACGTAGCGGGCGTCCTCCAGCCGGCCCGCCCGCTCCAGGGCGCGCCGCACGGTCGGGAACGTGCGGCCGAGCTTCATCACGACCGCCGAGTCCGTGCCCGCGAGGCGGGCCGTCAGCTCGTCCTCCGGCAGCGTGCCGGGGATGATCGTCAGGACCTCCTCCGCCTCGCACAGCGGCTCCCCGAGCCGGGCGGCGGCGGCGCTGACGGAGGTGACGCCGGGAATGACGGTGGTGTCGTAACGGTCCGCGAGCCGCTTGTGCATGTGCTGGTACGAGCCGTAGAAGAGCGGGTCGCCCTCGGCGAGCACGGCCACCGTGCGTCCGGCGTCCAGGTGGGCGGCGAGGCGGGCGGACGCCTCCTCGTAGAAGTCGTCGAGCGCGCCCCGGTAGCCGCCGGGGTGGTCCGTGGTCTCCACCGTGAGCGGGTACACGAGCCGCTCCTCGACATGGTCCTCGCGGATGTGCTCGGCGGCGATCGAGCGCGCGATGGAGCGGCCGTGGCGGGCGGAGTGGTACGCGATGACGTCGGCGGAGTCGATGGCCCGCACGGCCGCCAGCGTCATCAGGTTCGGGTCGCCGGGCCCGAGGCCGACCCCGTACAGCTTGCCGGTCATGCCTGGATCTCCGCTTCGGTCGCGATGGCGTTGATCGCGGCGGCGGTCATCGCGCTGCCGCCGCGCCGGCCCCGCACGACGAGGTAGTCGAGGCCCAGGGTCTGGGCGGCCAGCGCGTCCTTGGACTCGGCGGCGCCGATGAAGCCGACCGGGATGCCGAGGACGGCCGCCGGACGCCCGGCGCCCTTCTCGATCATCTCCAGGAGGCGGAAGAGGGCGGTCGGCGCGTTGCCGACGGCGACGACGGAGCCTTCGAGGCGGTCGCGCCAGAGTTCGAGCGCGGCGGCGCTGCGGGTCGTGCCGAGTTCGGCGGCGAGCGCGGGCACGGACGGGTCGGAGAGCGTGCAGACCACGTCGTTGTCGGCGGGCAGCCGCTTGCGGGTGACTCCGCTGGCGACCATCTGCGCGTCGCAGAGGATGGGGGCGCCGGCCCGCAGCGCGGCGCGGGCGCGGGAGACGACCTCGGGCGAGTACGCGAGGTCGCGGACGAGGTCGACCATGCCGCAGGCGTGGATCATGCGCACCGCGACCTGGCTGACATCGGCGGGCAGACCCGCCAGATCCGCTTCGGCACGGATCGTGGCAAAGGACTGGCGGTAGATCTCCGCGCCGTCCTTCTCGTAGTCGAACATCCTGTTGCTCTCGCTCATCTCGTTGGGGTGCGGGCCGCCGCGACGGCGTGGGGAAGGTCTGTACGGGGGGTGGGGCGCCCGTCCACGAGGTAGCCGCCGTCGGCGACGGCGACGACGTCGACCCAGGCGTGGCCCTGCGGGTGGCCGCACCGGCGCTCGCAGCCGGAGAAGTGGACGGGGAGACCGCCGAGGCCCGGGGTGGCGTCGGCGCGCACGTCCGCGAGGGACTTCGCGCAGCCGGGCCGCCCGGCGCAGGCGCCTACGCCGGCCCAGGGGTCGGTGGGCCGGGTGATGAGCCCGGCCGCGTCCAGCTCCGGCAGCCGCTCGTCGGAGGCCCCGACGACGACGACCCCTCGCCAGGGTGTGAGCCGCACCTCGTCGGCGGGCAGCAGCGCCCGCAGCTGGGCGGCGGTCAGCCGCCCGAGGGGCGCGAGCACGTGCAGCGCGCGACCGCCGAGCGCTCCGGCCGCGGGCGGCGCGACGCGCGGCAGGGGCGGCGCGGGAACGACGGCGCGCGCATCGATCCCGGCCCGTGCGAAGGCGGCGGTCAGGTCGAGGGGGGTGACGGGGGCCGCGCCGGCGGCATCCACGCGGCCCTCGGGTGCCGGGCGGCGGGTGGCGCCAGCGGCATCCACGGGGCCCTCGGGTGCCGGGCGGCGGGTGGCGTAGGTGTCGGGTGCGGGGTGGCCGGTGGGGTTGTCGGTCGTGGCGTGGGGGTCCAGCCCCGGGTGGTCGGCCGGGCCGCTTCACACCTATGAGACGCGCATGGTCGGACGGATGGTCGAACGCGGCTATGACCCGGCCTTCG
>NZ_JBHUYJ010000038.1:30534-48370 GCF_042668715.1 Streptomyces sp. NPDC057271 | reverse complement strand
GCCGGGACCCTGTCGGTGGTGCCCGTCCCGGCGACGCCCGGGAGTTCCCGTACGCGCCAGGCGCCGTTCCCGGCGGCCTGCGCGGCCCGCAGGAACGCGTCGGCCGCGGCGAGCGCCGCGCGCGGCGCGTCGGCGCCCGCGACGCGGAACGCCTGCCCGCCGACACACACCAGCGCGCCGCTCGCGCCCGGCGCCGGATCCGAGGACATGCCCGCGCCGCCCGCCGAGGGCATGCCCGCGCCGCCCGCCGAGGGCCCCGCTTCTGCGATCAAGGTCACATCTCCGCCGAGCCCCGCCACGTCCCCGCGGCCGTCGTCCAGGGCGAAGAGGAAGCGGCCCGAGAGGGCCGCCGTCCAGGGTTCCGCGCACAGCAGCGCGTCCAGCTCGCGGGCCCACAACTGCACGTCCGCGTGGCCGAGTCCGTCCAGTCCGGCCGTCGGGGAGGCGACGATGTTGCGGACGCGTTCGTGGGTGGTCGAGGGGAGAAGCCCCGCCTCCGCCAGGCGGTCCGCCAGTTCCGCGCCGCAGCGCTCGCCGAGGCCCCGCAGCTCCACGTTCCCCCGGGACGTGACCGTCACCCGGCCGTCGCCCAGGGACTCCGCCGCCGACGCCAGAACCTCCACCTGACGTGGCGTCATCAACCCTGCGGGCAGGCGCAGTCGGGCCAGACGGCCGTCGTCGGCGGGGTGCAGTCGGAGCGCCCCGGGGCAGGCGTCGCCACGGTCCCGTATGAGAGGTTCGCCCTGGTCGGGCGCCGGGGGCGTGGTGGGCGGCATGGCCGCGAGCATACCCACGTGAATCCGGGGGACCCCCCGGGCCGTCGAGCGCACGATCTACTATGCAAGCGGCATGGGGTCCCAGGACCCCGGGGAGGAAGCCCGGTGAGAATCCGGCGCGGTCCCGCCACTGTGAGCCAGGCCTCGGAAGGGGCCGGGTGAGTCAGGAACTCCTGCCGTCCACACGACCACCCGGGGCGCGGACAACCCCGAGGAAGGCCTGCGCACGCATGCGAATTCTGTTGCTGTCGCACTCCGACACCGACCTGCTCAGCGCCCGCGCGGCCGGCGGCCCCGTCGCGTACCGGTTCGCCAACCCCGCCCGCCTCGCCCTGGACCACCTGCCCGGGCTCCTGGAGGACACCGACCTCGTTCTCGTACGCCTTCTCGGCGGTCTGCGCGCCTGGGAGGACGGCCTGGACGCCCTGCGGGCCGCGGGGAAGCCGCTGGTCGTGCTCTCCGGGGAACAGGCCCCCGACGCCCAGCTGATGGAGGCGTCCACCGTTCCCGTCGGCGTCGCCACCGAGGCCCACGCCTACCTGGCGCACGGCGGCCCCGCCAACCTGGAGCAGCTGGCCCGGTTCCTCTCCGACACCGTGCTGCTCACCGGCCACGGCTTCGACGCGCCGGCCGCCGCGCCCAGCTGGGGTCCGCTCGACCGGACCCCGCGGAACACGGACGGCCCGACCGTCGCCGTGCTCTACTACCGCGCCCACCACATGAGCGGGAACACCGCCTTCGTCGACTCCCTCTGCGAGGCGATCGAGGACCAGGGCGCCCGCGCCCTGCCGCTCTACGTCGCCTCCCTGCGCGCCCCCGAGCCGGAGCTGCTCGACACCCTGCGCACGGCCGACGCGATCGTCACCACCGTCCTCGCGGCCGGCGGCACCAAGCCCGCCGAGGCACAGGCGGGCGGGGACGAGGACGCCTGGGACGCGGGTGCGCTCGCCGCCCTCGACGTGCCGATCCTGCAGGCCCTCTGCCTCACCGGCTCGCGCGCCGCCTGGGAGGAGAACGACGAGGGGCTCTCCCCGCTGGACGCCGCGAGCCAGGTCGCCGTTCCCGAGTTCGACGGCCGGCTCATCACCGTCCCGTTCTCCTTCAAGGAGATCGACGAGGACGGACTCCCGGCGTACGTCGCCGACACCGAGCGCGCCGCGCGCGTCGCCGGGATCGCGGTACGTCACGCCCGGCTGCGGCACATCCCGAACGCCGAGAAGAAGCTCGCGCTGGTCCTCTCCGCGTACCCGACCAAGCACTCCCGGATCGGCAACGCGGTCGGCCTCGACACCCCCGCGTCCGCCGTCGCGCTCCTGCGGCGCCTGCGCGAGGAGGGGTACGACTTCGGCCCGGTCGAGGAGATCCCGGGGCTGGTCTCCGGGGACGGCGACGAGCTGATCTACGCCCTGATCGAGGCGGGCGGCCACGACCAGGACTGGCTGACCGAGGAGCAGCTGGCCCGCAACCCCGTCCGCATCCCGGCCGCCGACTACAAGCGCTGGTACGCGACCCTCCCGGCCGAGCTGCGGGAGGCCGTCGAGGAGCACTGGGGCCCGGCGCCCGGCGAGATGTTCCTCGACCGGTCCCGGAATCCCGAGGGCGACATCGTCCTCGCCGCCCTGCGGCGCGGGAACCTCCTCATCCTCATCCAGCCGCCGCGCGGCTTCGGCGAGAACCCGATCGCGATCTACCACGACCCCGATCTCCCGCCGTCCCACCACTACCTGGCCGCCTACCGCTGGATCGCGGCGCGCGCCGAGGACGGCGGCTTCGGCGCGGACGCGATGGTCCACCTCGGCAAGCACGGCAACCTGGAGTGGCTGCCCGGCAAGAACGCGGGCCTGTCCGCCGCCTGCGGCCCGGACGCGGCGCTCGGCGACATCCCGCTGATCTACCCGTTCCTGGTCAACGACCCGGGCGAGGGCACGCAGGCCAAGCGGCGCGTGCACGCGACGCTGGTCGACCACCTGGTGCCGCCGATGGCGCGCGCCGACTCGTACGGCGACATCGCGCGCCTTGAGCAGCTGCTCGACGAGTACGCGCAGATCTCCTCCATGGACCCGTCCAAGCTGCCCGCGATCCGCGCGCAGATCTGGACGCTGATCCAGGCGGCGAAGCTCGACCACGACCTGGGCCTGGAGGCCCGGCCGGAGGACGACGGCTTCGACGACTTCCTGCTGCACGTCGACGGCTGGCTGTGCGAGGTCAAGGACGCCCAGATCAGGGACGGTCTGCATGTGCTCGGCGGGGCTCCGGCCGGTCCCGAGCGGGTGAACCTGGTGCTCTCGATCCTTCGCGCCCGGCAGATCTGGGGCGGTACGCAGGCGCTGCCGGGTCTCCGTGAGGCCCTGGGTCTGGACGAGTCCGCCGCGACCCGGACCACCGCCGACGACGCGGAGGCGACGGCGCGTGAGCTGGTCGAGGCGATGGAGGCGGCGGACTGGTCCGTGGACGCGGTCCCGGCGGTCGCCGCCGCGTACGGTCCCGACGTCCAGGCCGTCCTCCGCTTCGCCTGCGAGCAGGTCGTTCCGCGGCTCGCCGCCACGACCGGCGAACTCACCCATGCCGTGCACGCGTTGAACGGCGGCTTCGTCCCTGCGGGGCCCTCGGGCTCGCCGCTGCGCGGCCTGGTCAACGTGCTGCCGACCGGCCGGAACTTCTACTCCGTCGACCCCAAGGCCGTCCCCTCCCGCCTCGCGTGGGAGACCGGCCAGGCGCTCGCCGACTCGCTCCTGGAGCGCTACCGCTCCGACAACGGGGAGTGGCCGACCTCCGTCGGTCTCTCCCTGTGGGGCACGAGCGCGATGCGCACGGCGGGCGACGACGTGGCCGAAGCCCTCGCACTGCTGGGCATCCGCCCCACCTGGGACGACGCCTCGCGCCGGGTGAACGGCCTGGAGCCGGTCCCGCTCGCCGAGCTGGGCCGCCCGCGCATCGATGTCACGCTGCGCATCTCGGGCTTCTTCCGGGACGCGTTCCCGCACGTCATCGGGCTTCTCGACGACGCCGTACGGCTGGCGGCCTCGCTGGACGAGCCGGCCGAGGAGAACTTCGTACGGGCGCACGCGCAGGCCGACCTGGCCGCGCACGGCGACGAGCGGCGTGCGACCACCCGGATCTTCGGCTCGCGGCCGGGTACGTACGGCGCCGGCATCCTCCAGCTGATCGACTCGCGCGACTGGCGCACGGACGCGGACCTCGCCGAGGTGTACACGGTGTGGGGCGGATACGCGTACGGCCGAGGCCTGGAGGGCCGTCCGGCGCGCTCGGAGATGGAGACGGCGTACAAGCGGATCGCGGTGGCCGCGAAGAACACGGACACGCGTGAGCACGACATCGCCGACTCGGACGACTACTTCCAGTACCACGGCGGCATGGTGGCGACCGTCCGCGCGCTGACGGGCACCGCCCCCGAGGCGTACATCGGCGACTCCACCCGCCCGGAGACGGTCCGCACCCGGACCCTGGTGGAGGAGACCTCGCGGGTCTTCCGCGCCCGGGTGGTCAACCCGAAGTGGATCGAGGCGATGCGCCGCCACGGCTACAAGGGCGCGTTCGAGCTGGCGGCGACGGTCGACTACCTCTTCGGCTACGACGCGACGACGGGCGTGGTCGCCGACTGGATGTACGACAAGCTGACCGAGACCTACGTCCTGGACCCGGAGAACCAGGCCTTCCTGAAGGAGGCCAACCCCTGGGCCCTGCACGGCATCGCGGAACGTCTCCTGGAGGCCGAGTCGCGCGGCATGTGGGAGAAGCCCGACCCGCAGACCCTGGCCGCCCTGCGCCAGGTCTTCCTGGACACGGAGGGCGACCTGGAGGACGGTGCCGAGGGCTGAGGCCCTACACCGGGGCCACGTGCGCCGGGGCCAGTTCGAGGCGGCGGCCGGGGAAGGCCCGGCGGAGGCGGCGGTCGTGGGTGACCATGATCAGGGTGCCGGGGTAGGTGGCGAGAGCGGCCTCCAGCTCCTCCACGAGGCCGGGGGCCAGGTGGTTGGTCGGCTCGTCGAGGAGGAGCAGGTCCGTCGGGCTGCCGACCAGACAGGCCAGCTCCAGCTTGCGGCGCTGGCCCGTCGACAACTCCCTTACGGGCGTGGTCAGATCGGCTGCCCCGAAGAGCCCGAGCCGGAGCAGCTCCTCCTCCCGGCCCGGGCCGAACGCCGCGGCGACCGTGCGCGGGTCGTCCGGCGGGGCGCCGTCCTGACGGAGCATGCCGACCCGCGGCGGGGCCGTCACCGTCCCGCCGTCCGGGGCGAGTTCGCCCACGAGGACCTGGAGCAGCGTGGTCTTGCCCACGCCGTTCGGGCCGGTGACCAGGAGGCGTTCGCCGGGGGCCACGCGCAGGGAGTCCAGGCGCAGCCTGCCCTCGACCCGTACGTCCGTCAGCGCGACCGCGCCCGGGCTGCCCCCGATGTCCGCCGTGAACCGCAGCGGCTCCGGGGGCGGCGCCACCGGGTTCTGGTCAAGCCGGTGGAGCTTCTCCCGGGCGGCCCGGATCCGGCTCATCGCGCCGTGCGCCCGTGACCGGGCCCGGAACGCGCCCGCCCCGCTGAAGGCCGCCGGGGCCTTGCGCGGGATGGCGGAGAAGCGGTCGATGTTCGCGTCGGCGAGCGCCGAGTGGCGCGCGATCCCCGTCCGCCACTCCTCGTACTCCCGCTCCCACCGGGCCCGTTCGGCCGCCCGCCCGGTCAGATAGCCCGCGTAGCCGTTGCCGTACCGGCGTACCGTCCGCAGCTCGTGGTCGACCTCCAGGACGGCGGTGGTGACCCCGTCGAGGAAGGCCCGGTCGTGGGTGACGGCGACGACCGTCCCCCGGTGGGTGCGCAGCCGCTCCTCCAGCCAGGCCACGGCCTCGTCGTCGAGGTCGTTGGTCGGCTCGTCGAGCAGCAGCAGTTCGGGGTCGGAGGCGAGGGTCGCGGCGAGCGCGAGGCGTGAGCGCCGCCCGCCCGAGAGGGTGCCCAGGGGGCGGTCGCGGTCGAGCGGTTCGCGCTCGCCGATCCGGCGGAGCGTCGTCTCCACCCGCCGGTCCGCGTCCCGCCCGCCGCGGGCCTCGTACGCGGAGAGCAGCGCGGCGTAGCCGTCGAGGTCCCCGGTGCGCGCGAGCGCCGCCTCGGCCTCCCGGATCGCCCGCTCCAGCCTCCGCACGTCGGCGAGCGCGAGGTCGATCGCGTCGCCCGCGGTCGCCGTGCCCGGGAGGTCCAGGGTCTGGGCGAGGTGTCCGAGACCGCCGGTGGAGTCGACGGCGACGGTGCCGTTGTCGGGCGTCTCCAGGCCGGCGAGGAGCCGGAGGAGGGTGGACTTCCCGGAGCCGTTGTCGCCGACGACGCCGACGCGCTCGCCGGGCCGCACGGTGAGGGAGACACGGTCGAGGACGAGCCGGTCGTCGTAGCGCTTGGTGACGTCGGTGAGTTGGACTCGGAACAAGTGCGGATCCTTCGCGTCGGGGACGAGGGAGGTTGCCGGACGGTGCCGGTCATTGACGATACGATACGAGACGTCTCGTCTCGTGACTCGACCATAGAGGATTGCGCGTCAGCTTGCAAGACGTTCCGTCTCGTCAGTCCGGGGAGCGTTCGCCCAGCACGCGCACGGCCTCCACGATCAGCTCCCAGAAGCCCGCGACGTCGACCTCCATCCCGACCTCCGCGTTGGCCGGGCGTCCCGTCACCCCGAGCAGGTCCACCACCGTCGCGCCCCGCGTGTGCGTGCCCGTCAGCTCGACCGACACCGCCGCCCGTACGAGGCTGATCAGCGACGGGTCGATCAGATGAGCCACCGTCAGCGGATCGTGCAGCGGCGGCGCGTCGAAGCCGTACACCTCGCGGTACGTGCCGGCGAAGTACGTCAGCAGCTCGACGCAGAGCCTGGCCAGCGGCGTGCCGAGCGCCGCGACCCGGGAGACGACGTCGGCGGTCGCGCGGGCCTGGTGGGTGGCGTTGAGCCCGAACATCGTGATCGGCACGCCACTGGAGAAGACGATGTCCGCCGCCTCCGGGTCGCAGAGGATGTTGAACTCCGCGGCCGGGGTGGTGTTCCCGCGCCCCGTCGAGCCGCCCATCAGCACGATCCGCTCGATGCGAGGGGTCAGCTCCGGGTGGGCGAGCAGAAAGGTGGCGATGTTGGTCAGCGGCCCGGTCGGCACGAGCGTCACGGGTGCGGGATGCGCGAGCAGGGTGTCCCGGATCAGGGTGCGGGCGTCGCGCGGGTCCTGCGGGACGTCCGGCTCGCCGTCGCCGAAGCCGGGGCCGTCGAGCCCCGAGCCGCCGTGGATGTTCTCGGCGACGAGCGGCGCCCCGTGCAGTGGCCGGTCCCGGCCGGACGCGATCGGCACCCCGCGGATCCCGGCGGCGGAGCACACCCGACGGGCGTTGAGGGTGGTCTTCTCCACCGACTGATTGCCCGCCACGGTGGTCACGGCCAGCAGGTCCACGGCCGGATGGGCGGCGGCCAGCATGATGTTGAACGCGTCGTCGTGACCGGGATCGCAGTCGAGGATCACGGGTACGGGCATACCTCCACCGTCCCATACGGCCGCACCGCCGTCACGACTCCATGCCGTCCCCCGGTGCCGCCGCGGCGGTCGGCTCCGCCCTGCTCGCGGCCGCCGCCGTCAGGTCGATGGAGGCGTCGCGCACCCCCGAGGCGACCGCGAGCCGTAGCCGGGGCAGCCCGCCGGGCGGCTCGGTGTCCCCGGTGGTCGCCGGGTGTGCCACGGCGCGCTTCATGACCCCATGGTCGCGCGGCCGGTGATCGTACGACAGGCGACCCGGCCTCGCCTCGCGCTGCGGCGGCACCCGGGTGTCGGCCCACGAACGGCCCCGCCCGGAGCGACAAGCCCACCACCTGATCGGAGAATTGCCCTGATCTGCACCCGTGCCAACGAGTGCTCGGGGGAGGCAGGACACGCGACGAGAGCGTCGAGGACCTGAAGACCGACGAAACGGTACGCCGATGAACACACCGGAATCCGACCGCGAACTGGAAGCCCTGCGAGACGACGGTCCGGATGGTCGTGACCCTCGGGGTGGTGCTCGCCGTCGCGGCCTGGCTGTCCGGGCCGGGCCGGTCCGCCACGGTGGTCCGTGAGCTCTGGCACTCGGGCATCTCCGCGACCCGCGCGACGGCCGACCGGGTCGGCCTGCGTACGGGCCCGGTCGGCCCGTTCGTGCGGCGCCACCGGGTGTGGATCACCTGGATCCTGGTGGCGGCGGCGATCCTCGCGTACGTCCTCTGGAGCCACCCCACCGGGTGGGTGGTGCTCGGCCCGGCCCTGGCGCTCCTGCTCGCGCTGGCGGTGGCGGAGTTCCTGGCGGACGAGCCGGAGGAGACGGACGCGACGGACGAGCCGGACGAGCCTGAGGACACGGACGAGCCTGAGGACACGGACGAGCCTGAGGACACGGACGAGCCTGAGGACACGGACGGGCCGGAGGACACGGACGGGCCGGAGGACACGGACGGGCCGGAGGACACGGACGGGCCGGAGGACACGGACGGGCCGGAGGACACGGACGGGCCCGGCGCGCCGGAAGCGCCCTCCCGCCCGGGGGAGGTTCCGGGCGGCGGGAGTTCGTGATCACTCACCGATCCGGACGAGGGCGATGGTGATGTTGTCCGGCCCGCCGGCGTCGATGGCCGCCTTCCACAGCTCGAAGGCCGCCTTGCCGTCGTCGTGGACACGCAGCAGCTCCTCGATCTCGTCCTCGGGCACCGGGTCGGTGAGCCCGTCGCTGCACACGAGACAGCGGTCGCCCGGCGAGAGCGGGAAGGCGGCGACGTGAGGGGCGACCGGCTCGTACGTCAGGCTGCCGCCGAGGGTCTGGGTGACGGCCGACGTGGTGCGATGCCCGGGTGCGGGCGGCGGGCTGTCGTCCACGCTGACCTGGCGCAGCCCGTCCCCGGCCGCGTGGAAGACCTTGCTGTCGCCGACGTTGAACGACAGCAGCGACCCCTCAAGGACGAGCGTGCCCGCGACCGTGGTGCCCATGGTGGCGAGCTCGGGACGGCCGTCGGCGGCCGCGTAGACGGCGCGGTTGCAGAGGGTCAGCGCCTCGCCGACCGTCTCCGGACCGTCGAGCGCGGGTCCCAGCCCCGCGAGCCTGCGGACGACCAGGGCGCTGGCCACCTCACCGCCCGGCTGGCCGCCGAGCCCGTCGGCGACGGCGACGAGGAGCGGTCTGTCCGGCGGGAAGACCAGGGTCTGGGGGGTGTCGGTCACCGTCCCGCACAGAGTCCACGGCCCGACGACGAGGCTGTCCTCGTTGTGCTCGCGCATCAGCCCGGCGTGGCTGAGGGCGGTCACGGCGATGTACGACGCCACGGCATCCGCCTCCTCACGCCTCGTACCCCCATTCTCCCGCGATGCGGCGACTTCGCCCGCGGTCCCGTCGCCCAGCGGGACCGTGTCCCGTGCGGACGACCCGGCATGCGGCGCGCGCCCCTCCGTCGCAGGCTGGTCCTGAACCGCCCGCCCGCAGGGGAAGGCCGAGGAAAGGACGTCCGTCGATGTTCGCGAGGCTGAGCACCTACCAGGGGTCACCCGTACCGCCCGAGGGCGACCTGGCCGCCAAGTCGGAGGTGATCGTCCAGCAGGTCGAGAACCTTCCGGGATTCCGGGGCGCGTACTACCTCGTGGACCGGGTGACGGGGAAGGCGAGGTCGCTGACCCTGTGGGAGGACGAGGCGGCGATGCTGGACAGCGAGGAGCCGGCGGCGCGGGTACGGGACGAGTCGTCCCAGCGGGAGGGCCAGCGGGTGGTCTCGGTGGACCACTTCGAGGTGGCCTTCGTCCGCCTGGTGCCCTGACGGGACGGGCTCCGGCGGACCGGCCCCGGCGGCGTGCGGGTCCGGCGTTGGTCGTGACGGAACCGGCCTCGGCCGCGTGCGGGTCCGCCTCGGCCGTTGCGCGGCCGGCCTCAGTCGCGTACGGGACGGCCCGCGGCCGCTACGAGCGAGGCCTCAGCTCGCCGCGCGCTTGACCAGCGCTTCGATGAACGCCTCGTCGTCGGCGGTGAGCCGCGTCAGGGCGAGAGCGGTCGGCCACATGGTGCCCTCGTCGAGGTTGGCGGGGTCGTTGAACCCGAGGGTGGCGTAGCGCGCCTTGAACTTCGCCGCGCTCTGGAAGAAGCAGACGACCTTGCCGTTCTTGGCGTACGCGGGCATCCCGTACCAGGTCTTCGGCGTGAGGTCCGGAGCGGCGGCCTTCACGACGGCGTGGATCCGCTCGGCGAGGACGCGGTCCGCCTCCGGCATCTCGGCGATCTTCGCGAGCACCTCGCTCTCGCCGTCCGCCTTGGCCGCGCGCGGGCTGCGGCGGGTGGCCTTCTTCAGCTCCTGGGCGCGTTCCTTCATCGCGCCCCGCTCCTCGTCCGTGAAACCGTCGTACGACGTGGCGGCCGAGTCGGTGCTCTTCTTGGCAGGTCCTCTCGCGGTGCTTGGTCGGTTCGGGGAGGGGCGTTCGGGGCGGGTCGGTACGTACTGGTTCGGTTCGTCCTGCTGCGGGTTCAGATCCGGCTGGTGGCCGGGGCGGGCTCCCAGGCGAACCCGTCCGGGTCGGTGAAGGCCTCGGTTCCGCCGCCGAGGACGAGCCGGTGCGAGCCCGTGCCGTCGACGGGGACGCCGACGTCCTTGGCGAGGGCGCGGCGGCCGTACAGGGCGAGCTTGACGGGACCGGATCCGGCGGCGAACTCGACGTACTTGCGGCCGAAGCTCTTCGCCACGGTGAGGCCGTGTTCGACGTAGAACTGCTTGCTCTCGGCCACGTCCGTGGCTCCGAGCAGGAGCACGATCTGGTCGATCCGCCCGGTGGCCGGCCCGGTGTCCTTCTTCTCCGACGTCGCGATCTTCCAGATCGTGCCGTCGGGCGCCCGGACGACGCCGCCGTAGCCCCAGAAGGACTTCGTGGCGGGCTTCAACGCCGTGGCGCCGGCGTCGAGGGCGGCGTCGACGAAGGCCCTGACGTCGGCCGGCCGGGAGACCGTGAGGGAGAGCGAGAAGCCGCGGAAGCCGGTGGTCGGAGCGTCCGAGGCCCGCAGGCGGACGTGGTCGCCCAGACCGAAGGCCGTGTAGAAGCGCTCGGCGGCCGCGGTGTCGGCCACCTCCAGGGTGACGGTGTCGATGGAGTTCATGACTGCCACGCTAGTGACGGCAGGGTCGCCGATGCTTCTCGAATCCTGACCGGTCCGCCGGGCTGCGGTCCGCCGGCCCGACAGCCCCGACAGCCCCGACCGCCCCGACAGTCCGCCGGCCCGACAGTCCGCCAGCCCCGCCGGCCCGCCGCCCCGCCAGTCCGGCGGCCTGACGGCCCCGGCGGCCCCGAAAGCGGCGGCGGTCGCACCGGCCGCCGCGGCGCCGGTAGGCGTCTACCGGCGTCTACCCGGCCGCCGCCCGGCGCCGGTAGACGCCGGGCTCCATGCCGACCCGCTCGGCGAAGTGCGCGCCGAAGGTGCCGGGCGACGAGCACCCGACCTCGGAGCAGACCTCGGCGACGCTGAGGTCGCCCCGGCGCAGGAGCGCCGTCGCGTGCTCGACGCGCCGCGCCATCAGGTACGAGTAGGGCGACCGGCCGTATGCCTGGCGGAAGCGGCGGCCGAGGTGCCCGGGAGCCATGCCGGCGTCACGGGCGAGCCCCTCGACGTCCAGGGGCCGCGCGTACTCCCGGTCGATCCGGTCGCGGACACGGCGCAGCCGTGCGAGGTCCTTCAGATGCTGCGCCGCGACGAGTGCGCGCATCCACGCGGGATGGCACATGGGGGGAACTCCCTTCTGCCGGACGGTCGGCCGGACGGCTCAGCGGACTTCCTGGATGCGGACGAGGTTGCCCGCGGGGTCACGGAACGCGCAGTCCCGCACGCCGTACGGCTGCTGGGTCGGTTCCTGCACGACGTCGACGTCCCCGGCCTGCACCTTCTCGAAGGTGCTGTCGAGGTCCGGGGTGGCCAGCAGGATCCATCCGTACGTGCCCTTGGCCATCATCTCGGTGATGGTGCGCCGCTCGTCCTCGGTGATCCCGGGGTCGGCGGCCGGCGGCGCGAGAAGGATGGAGGTCCCGGGCTGTCCGACGGGCCCGACGGTGATCCAGCGCATCTTGCCCTGCCCGACGTCGCTGCGGACCTCGAAGCCGAGAACGTCCCGGTAGAAGGCCACGGCGGCGTCGGGGTCGTCCTGCGGGAGGACGGTGGTGTGAATGGTGATGTCCATGCCCACCACGCTAGTTGGGCCGGTGGGCCGCCGCTTCTCGATTCCTGACGGCCGGCAGGGGTCTCCGTCCTGGTGACAGAACTCCGTCAAAAGCGCTGAGTACGGTGGACGCCGACCGCTTCCCTCACGCGAACGGAGCACCACATGTCGGAGCGCACATCCACCGTCGAGGTCGTCTCGGATCCGATCGGCCGGGTGGTCGGCGGGCGGGCGGAGGTCCGTGACGACGAATGGGGGGAGGTCTCCGCGGTGATCCGGCTGGACGAGCGCTTCGGGCCGGACGCGCTCGCGGGACTGGACTCCTTCTCGCACGTGGAGGTCGTCTACCACTTCGACCGGGTGCCGGTGGAGAAGGTGCAGACCGGGGCCCGGCACCCGCGCGGCAACACCGACTGGCCGCTGGTCGGCATCTTCGCCCAGCGCGGCAAGAACCGCCCCAACCGGCTCGGTGTCTCCCGTTGCCGCCTGCTGCGCGTCGACGGACGCGACGTCCACGTGCAGGGCCTGGACGCCGTCGACGGCACCCCGGTCCTCGACATCAAGCCGTACATGTCCGAGTTCGGCCCCCGCGGCACCGTCACCCAGCCCGACTGGGCCACCGAGATCATGCGCGAGTACTACTGAGCGTCGGGCCGCCGGGCGCCACCGCTCCCCCTCGACGAGGAGGGGGCCGTCGCCACGGCCGGCGGCCCCACCGGTATCGAGGAGACCGCGCTGCGGGTCCTGGCCGAGCTCGCACGGGTCCCCCGGCCGGCTGCGCGGCCGGGCCACCGCCCGCCGGACCTCCGTCGCCGGCATCGCGCCACCGCCGGGCGCAGCCTGGGCGCCACCGCCCGTCGCAGCCCTGGGCGCCACGAGCCGGCGGAGCGCGACTTCGGCGCCGCCCGAGGCGATGGCCGGTCCTACCGGGAGCCCGCTTCGTGCTCCCTGATCGCCGCCTCCACCAGGGCCCGTGCCGCCCAGGTGATGGCCTCCTCCTCCGCCTGCGGGCCGAGGCCGCGGACGTCGCGCAGAGCGATCTGCGCCTCCCAGCCGACCACGATGGTCAGGGCCGAGATCAGCCGCTGGTACGACTCCGGGCTCAGGGTGTCGCGGAGGGGCTCGCAGGACTGCTCCAGCCACTGGATCCGGCGGGGGCCGCGGCGCGGGGCGGGCGGCTCCTGGCTCTCGCTCGCCGGCAGATCGACGGTCAGGCGGATCAGCCGGCGGCCGAGGGGCAGTGACTGCGGCGAGTACGTCAACAGCGTCCTTATGAGGGCGTCCACCCGGGCGGCGGCGTCGTCGGCGATCGCGGGATCGGCGAGCGCCTGCTCGACCGGGGGCTCGTTGAGCGCGCCGGCGGTCGCGTCGATCAGCAGGTGGTCGAGGCTCGGAAAGTACGTATAGACCGTGCGGCGTGACACGTCGGCGGCCGCCGCGATCTCGTCGATGGACGGCGTCGCTCCGCCGGCGCTCAGCCGGACCGCCGCGTCGACGATCGCCTTACGGGTGCGGCGGCGCTGGGCTTCGCGGCCGCCACGGCGGGCCGGATCGTCCTGGGTCATCGTGCCCTGTCCTCCCGGGGCGGGTGGTTCGGCGGGGTCTTGACGCCCCCTCAGGCAATAAGTATATCTTCGTGCAGTCACTGCACAGCAGTGCAACAAGTGCACTGGCGTGAATCGAATGTCGTACAGGTCACATGGCCGTACGTGTCACAGAGTCCGGGTCGTCGGTGTCTTGAGGTCGAACCCCTTGAAGCGGAGGACACACCATGAGCGAGAACACCGATGTGGTCGTGGTCGGCGGCGGGTACGCGGGCGTCATGGCGGCCAATCGCCTGACGCGGCGCGGCGACGTGACGGTCACGTTGATCAACCCGCGCCGGAGCTTCGTCCACCGGATCCGCCTGCACCAGCTGGTGGGAGGGACGGACGGCGCGGTCGTCGACTACCGGGAGATCCTGGGCGAGGGCGTGCGGCTGGTGGTCGACACCGTGACCCGGATCGACGCGGCAGGACGCAGCGTGGTGCTGGCGTCGGGCGGCACGGTCCGCTACGACTACCTGGTCTACGCGGTAGGCAGTGGCAGCGCCGACCCGAGCGTGCCGGGAGCGGCGGAGTTCGCCTACCCCATCGGCACCTTCGAGGAGGCCGGGCGGCTGCGCCCGGTCCTCGACGCGGCGCCCGCGACGGCCGCGGTGACGGTGGTCGGAGCCGGTCCGACCGGCATCGAGACCGCCGCCGAGCTGGCGGAGGCGGGCCGCGCCGTGACCCTGGTGTGCGGCGGAGTGCTCGGCCCGTACCTGCACCCGCGGGGCCGGCGCTCGGTCGCCAGGCGGCTGGCCCGGCTCGGGGTGACCGTCCTCGACGGCCCCGACACGAGAGTGACGGCCGTGACGCGTGACGCGGTCACGCTCAGCGGCGGCCGCGAGCTGCCGAGCGCGGTGACGATCTGGACCGTCGGCTTCGGCGTACCGGACCTGGCCGTGCGCAGCGGTCTGAGCACCGACGCGCTCGGCCGCCTGCGTACGGACGAGACTCTGACCAGCATCGACGACGAACGCATCATCGCGGCGGGGGACTCGGCGGCGCCGTCGGACCTGCCGCTGCGGATGAGCTGCCAGGCCGCGATGCCGATGGGCGCGCGGGCCGCCGACACGGTGCTCAGCCGGATCGCGGGGGAGCGGCCCGAGACCCTCAACCAGTCCTTCGCCGCCCAGTGCATCAGCCTGGGCCGGGGCGACGGCATCTTCCAGTTCGCCAAGCGGACCGACGTCGCCGTCTGGTTCAAGATCGACGGGCGCCTGGGCGCGAGGCTCAAGGAGACCGTGTGCGTGGGTGTCGTCAGGCACCTGGCCGACGAGGCGGGCAAGCCCGGTTCGTACCGCCTGCACCGCGCCTCGGGAGGCACGCGCGAGCGGCTGCTCCAGGCCGCCGAGCGGTCCGAGACGCCGGCCGCGGCCCAGCGGTCCGGGACGCCGGCCGCGGCCCAGCGGTCCGGGGTCTGAGCGAACACCCGCCGACGTAAAGGACCCTGACGAGAATGCACATGAACGAGCACGCCGCCGACCCGGCGACCGAGGCGTTCGTCGCCCACCGGAACCTGCTCTTCACCGTCGCCTACGAGATGCTCGGCTCGGCCGCCGACGCCGAGGACGTCCTGCAGGAGACCTGGCTGCGATGGGTCAAGGTCGATCTGGGACAGGTGGGCGACGCGCGCGCCTACCTCGTCCGGATCACGACGCGGCAGTCGCTCAACCGACTGCGCACGCTGCAGCGCCGCAAGGAGGCGTACGTCGGCTCCTGGCTGCCGGAGCCGCTGCTCACCGCGCCCGACGTGGCCGATGACGTCGAGCTCGCCGAGAGCGTCTCGATGGCGATGATGCTCGTCCTGGAGACGCTGTCACCGACCGAGCGCGCCGTCTTCGTCCTGCGCGAGGCCTTCGACCTGGGCTACGACGAGATCGCCGCCGCCGTCGACAAGAGCCCCGCCGCGGTCCGCCAGATCGCCCACCGCGCCCGCCGCCACGTCGACGCCCGCCGCCCCCGCCAGGCGGTCCCCCCGAGCGTGGCCCGGACAGCTCTGGAGTCGTTCCGCCAGGCGCTCGAGACGGGCGACCCGCAGGGCCTCCTCGACGTACTCGCCCCGGGGGTCGTCCTGGTCAGCGACGGAGGCGGCATCAAGCAGGCCGCACTCCGCCCGATCGCCGGCGCGGACAAGGTGACCCGCTTCATGCTGGGCGGCCTCGGCAAGAACAAGCGCCCCCTGACCGTCGCCTTCACGGTGATCAACGGCAACCCGGCACTCCTCGTCCATCTGGACGGCGAGATCGACGGCGTCATGGCGATCCACGTCGAGGACACCCGCATCACGGGCCTCTACTACGTCCGCAACCCCGAGAAACTCTCCCACGTAGAGTCGGAAACCCCCCTCACCCTCCGCTGAGACGGACCCCTTGCGCGGCAGGAAGCCCTTTCGTGCGGACGGGTCTGATCGCGCCTCAGACCTCGTCCACGTGGGTGCCGGTGCCGGTGCCGGTGAGTGGCCTGCTGGTGGCGAGCCAGGAGTGGGCGGGTTCCGCGGCGGACCGGGTGTCGACGGTGAGGTGGAGCGTTACTCCCGGTACCTGCAGCCTACTCCGCCCCGTGATCGGACGAGCGGGTCTGACCGGGTGACATCACCCTGCGCATGCGCCGCTCCGTGCGCCGGCCGCGGGTACGCCGGCCGACGTGCAACGTCACGCCTGTATGCGTGCGCGGGGCCCGCCGGGGTACGGCGGGCGCGCTCCGTCTCAGCCCGCGGTCGGCGGGTCGGCCGCTTCGGCGGCGCGGCGGTATTCGGCGTTGATGCGCTGTGCTTCTTCGAGCTGGTCCTCGAGGATGATGATGCGGCACGCGGCCTCGATGGGGGTGCCCTGGTCGACGAGTTCCCGGGCGCGGGCGGCGATGCGCAGCTGGTAGCGGGAGTAGCGGCGGTGGCCGCCCTCGGAGCGCAGCGGGGTGATGAGGCGGGCTTCGCCGATGGCGCGGAGGAAGCCCTGGGTGGTGCCGAGCATCTCGGCGGCCCGGCCCATGGTGTAGGCGGGGTAGTCGTCGTCGTCGAGACGGCCGTACGAGTCGTCTGCTGTCATTTGCACCTCTCTGTGAAACGCGTCGAGGGGCCCTGGTGCCGTCCGGCACCCAAGGCCCCAAGGGACCTCTCCCCCCCCCCCCCGCCCTTATTGCGCGTCGGCGTTCTGTATCCGCTGCCCCGACCTGGCTGCTGTCGGGAGTGCGGGGATCGCGGTTGCTTGACCGGAGACCACCTCACTATCGATGTCCTGCGGTACCCGGGCTGTGACTTCCGCCCGGGCGATCCAGATGGCGCGCGTTCCTCCATTCCTTCCGTTGCCGGGCACTGCGCACTGCGCTCACGGGTACCGCGACTGCCATCACCGCGGTCCCGCTCCGGCGCCCCTGAACACTGCGGGCCACCCGGTCCGGCCGTCAGTCCCGTCGCCTACCTGCAACAACACCGGCTTCGAAACTCCACTGCCGCACCGCCTTGCGCACTGCACCTGCGTACTGCACCTGCGTACTCAACCTGCGTGTACTGCCGGCCGGCAGTCCGTCTCTGCCAGGCCCTGTTGTCTCCTTGGGATACGAGAGAAACCATAGCCGGACCGTCATCGAATATCTACTGTCGGCACCATAGATTTCTGCGTGTCTGCGGTGAGGAAATCGCCGTCGAACGGAGACGCCGCACCAGCCGCGGGCATCCGTCGGGTCTCTGGTCCGAAGACGGTGGCGGACCTTCCCCGCGCAAGCGGCACGGCCGGTCGGAGGCGGGGCGACCCACGATAAAATCGGCTCTCATGTCGAAGCCTGACGAGCTGCTCGTTGACGTCGCCACTCTGGTGGAGTCCGGGCAGAGCAATCAGATGTCCTTGACCGTTGTCACCGGTGGCGCTGTCATCACCGGCCGGCTCGCTCCCGAAGCCGTCTGGAGGCGACGGGTGTCGGAGGTCCTGTCGGACTCGTCCCACCTGGGCGAGTTCTCCGCCGTCTTCACCGCGGCGGCCCGGGGAGAAGGGCCGCCCGCGCATCTGCACTTCCACATGGCCCGGATCCTTCAGGGCACGGTGGGGATCCCGGAGACGGGTGGGATGTACCGCGTCGCGATCGCGGACGTCAGCGCCTGGACGATGGGTGACTTCAGCTATTCCGATCACTGACTTCGCGCCGCGTGGAAAGGCCACGGATACGCGGGAGGGGCCGAACAACCTGTTCCGGTCGGGGCCCCCCGCCCTTTCTGTTTTTGTCCGCGCTTCTCAGGCGCGGTCTGGCAGTCCAACCCCCCCCCCAGCGCCCCACAGAGCTGAGGAGTGTCTGAGCAGGTCGAGA
>NZ_JBHUYJ010000038.1:7476-30524 GCF_042668715.1 Streptomyces sp. NPDC057271 | reverse complement strand
CGGGGAGGGGGGGGGGTTTCGGTTGTTCCGCCCGCGGATTTCACGCAGGGGGGAAAGACAGGGGGGAGGGGGGGGGCCCAGACGGGTGGGTGCGGTTGGGCCCCTCCGGCCGTTCGGGTGTCGGCTCGCGCTTCGAGGACGCGGTCGGACGGTCAGACCGCCACCGGGGCGCCGAGCAGCGCGGAGGCGTGCTGGAGCGGGTCGAGGCCGTCGGCGGGCGCGGCGGTCCGGGGAAGGCCGCGGCAGGTGAAGCCGAGCTTGGTCATGGCCCGGAGGACCTCGGCCGCTGTGAAATCGCGCCGGTCCTGGCGGGTGATGATCTGGCCGACCTGCTTGACGGGGTAGGCGCGGCGGCCGATGACCACGGACTCGCCGACGACCTCCTCGGGCTTGACGCCCTTCATGGAGTCCAGGACGCCGCTCTTGGTGAGCTCGAACGGGAAGCGGGCGATGACACAGCGCACGATGCCTCACAGGGAGAGGAGGGGATGGTTCCGCCTTGGTGAGACGGTTCAGCGGACAGGGGCGAGGGCGAGGGCGCCCGGAGCGCTGTCCTGTCCGGCCAGGTCGGACAGGGTGGCGGGACGGCGGCGATGCGTGGCGTGCCCGGCGACCGTGCCGGCGGGCGAGGTGAGCGGCCCGTGGTCGCCGGGGATGTCACGCAGCTGGAGCCGGTCCGTGTAGGCGGAGCTGTCGCGTACGGTGCTGAGCTGAGCCTGGGTGATCAGTCCGGTGCACAGACCGTCGTTGTCGCAGACGAGCAGGTGCCCGGTGCGGGCGCTCGCCATGACGGACAGCGCGACCTCGACGGTCATGTCGTCGCAGACCTGCGGTCCTGCCGTGTCCACGTCGTCGGCCACCGTCCCGTGGACGAGTGCGGCCTGCGGCGGGTGGGGCTGCATCTGGACGAGCGTCACAACGTGCCTCCTGCGGGGAGCGGAGATGGGGTCGGCTTCCGGGTCACGCGGTGTCAGGCCGCCGCGGAGGTACGTCGCACGTCGCCGCGCCGGGCAGCCGAAGCGGGACGGCGCCGACCGCGGGAGGCCGCGCCGCGCTTGCGCCGCTCGGCCGGCGGCGCGGTGATCGTCACGGGGACGCCGGAAGGGGCCTGGGCGCCCGTGATCCGGCGCAGCTCCTCCTCGCCGGAACGGACCTGGGTGGTCCGGGGCACGATGCCGGCGGCCGCCATGAGGCGGGTCATGTCGCGCCGCTGCTGGGGCGTGACCAGGGTGACGACGCTGCCGGACTCGCCGGCCCGCGCGGTACGGCCGCCCCGGTGCAGGTAGTCCTTGTGGTCGGTCGGCGGGTCCACGTTGACGACGAGGTCGAGGTTGTCGACGTGAATGCCTCGCGCCGCGACGTTCGTCGCGACCAGGACGGTGACGTGACCCGTCTTGAACTGGGTGAGGGTACGGGTGCGCTGCGGCTGCGACTTCCCGCCGTGCAGGGCCGCGGCCCGGACACCGCTGGCGAGGAGATCCTCGGTGAGGCGGTCCACGGCGTGCTTGGTGTCCAGGAACATGATCACCCGGCCGTCGCGCGCCGCGATCTCCGTCGTCAGCCGGTGCTTGTCGGCACCGTGCACGTGCAGGACGTGATGCTCCATCGTGGTGACCGCGCCCTGGGAGGGGTCCACGGAGTGGACGACGGGGTCGGTGAGGTAGCGGCGGACCAGGAGGTCGACGTTGCGGTCGAGGGTGGCGGAGAACAGCATGCGCTGGCCCTCGGAGCGGACCTGGTCCAGGAGCGCGGTGACCTGCGGCATGAAGCCCATGTCGGCCATCTGGTCGGCCTCGTCGAGGACGGTGACGGCGACCTGGTCCAGTCGGCAGTCACCGCGGTCGATGAGGTCCTTGAGGCGGCCGGGGGTGGCCACGACGACCTCGACACCACCGCGCAGCGCACTCGCCTGCCTCCCGATCGGCATCCCGCCGACGACGGTGGCCAGGCGCAGCTTCACGGCGCGGGCGTAGGGCGTGAGGGCGTCGGTGACCTGCTGGGCGAGTTCCCGGGTGGGGACCAGAACCAGCGCCAGAGGCTGACGGGGCTCGGCGTGCTGCCCGGCGGTGCGGGCCAGCAGGGCCAGCCCGAAGGCGAGGGTCTTGCCGGACCCGGTCCGTCCGCGACCCAGGACGTCACGGCCCGCCAGGGAGTTCGGCAGCGTCGCGCCCTGGATGGGGAACGGCACGGAGACGCCCTGCGCGGTGAGCGCGGCCAACAGGCCCCTGGGCATGTCGAGTTCGCTGAACGCCTCGACAGCGGGCAGAGCCGGAGTGATCGTCTTCGGCAGGGCGAACTCTCCCTGCACCGCGGCGGGCCGTCGGCCGTAACCGCCCGAACGGCTCGGGCTGCCCGAACGGCTCGGGGCGGACGAACGGCTCGGGGCGGACGAACCGAAGCGGCTGCCCCGTACCGAACCGGCGGTGGAACCGTACGAGTGGCCGCCGTTGCGGCGGGCACGGGAAGAGCGGCTGTTCGTGCGTGACGGGTTCATTCAGAACCTTCCTTGATACGGCGCGTATCGAGGAATTCCGGCAGCCGATGAACAGCGCGGGGAATTACAGGCACGGGCCGGAACGGAATACGAAGAGAGCTTGGCCCGCGAGGAATCAGCGGCAGCGCAAGCGGAAAAGGCGAGGGTGTGTGGAGGTGAATCCACTGCCCCGACGGGCACAGCTCCGAGGAGCTGTAGTACCTGAAGATCGGGTCCCGCCGGTGAAAACACCGCGGAACGCGTGCAGCTGGGGCCCGCACCCCGAGGGATGCGGGCCCCAGCTACGAATTGCGTGTGGGTCTCAGGCGGCAACGATGTTCTCGGCCGTCGGGCCCTTCTGGCCCTGCGCGATGTCGAAGGTGACCTTCTGGCCTTCCTGGAGTTCACGGAAGCCCTGGGCGGCGATGTTCGAGAAGTGGGCGAACACGTCGGGGCCGCCACCGTCCTGCTCGATGAAGCCGAAACCCTTTTCCGCGTTGAACCACTTCACGGTGCCTGCAGCCATGTCATATCTCCTTTGGGCAATACGCTGGTATCCGCACTTTGCCGATACCGTGTCGCCGCGATGATGCCCTGCCCGGAAAATGACCGGAAATACAAAGCGCTTCCGGCGGCGCGGAGCCAACCGGAGGCGCTTGAGTTTTTTGGGTACCAAAACTGCAACCGACTTCGACAGTAGCACGCCGCAGTGATCTGTGTGCGTCGGAATATTTCTCCCTGCGCGCCGTGGCAGAAACTCTCCTTGAGCGGGTCGTCAAATTCTCGGACCGCGAGCACAGATATTCCCCCGCCCCGGGCGCAGCGTTTGGCCGGTGAGGAGGTCGGCGGAAGCCGTCGCGCCGCCGCTTCTCCGGGGGTTTCCACGACTAGCCTCCGCAGCATGCTGCGTATCGTCGACGCCCGCACCGGCCACCTCGTGGAGCTTCCTTCCGTAAGCCGCCATCTGCTGAGCATCTGCGTCCACCTTCCGGTCAGCGACGCCGGGATCGGCTTGGCGGACCTGCGGGCGCTCCTGGTCGGTGACGTACTGGCGCGCACGGCGGAGCTGCACGGCCTGCAGTCCCGCACATTCCTCGCCGCGCCGGACCTGCCGCCCGAGCAGGGCCAGGCGCTTGATCGCGCCATGTCCGCTCTCGGCGTCCACCCGCCCGGCTCCGTCGGTGGCCATCTGACCGGACCACTCTGCGCCGCCGCCGACGTACACGTGGACGCGTCCGGGACCGCCGTACCGGACACGGTCGAAGGGGCCCGCGTCGACGTGGGCAGGGTCGACCCGGCATCCCGGGAGAGAGGCGTCGCCTTCGCCCCGGAGGGGACCGATCCGCTGGCCGTGAGGATGCTGATGCTCGGCCACACCTACCGCACGCCGGTCACGGTCACCGGCACCGCGCTCGACGAAGCCGGGCTGACGCTGGGGCACTGGCGGCAGCTGGTGGCCGACTGGGCGGAGGAGCCGTCCAGGCCGGTCCCTGCCGACCTGCTGCGACACGCCCATGCGGTGCTGGCTGATGATCTCGGCGTCCCCGCCGTCCTGGAGATGCTGGGCACCGTGGCGGAGCGGGCCGACGTACCGGCCGGGGCCAAGTTCGAGACGTTCGCCTTTCTCGACCGCGTCCTCGGACTGGACCTCGCGCGCGAGGTCGGGCACCGGCACCGGCGGCGCCACGAGGCGACATGAGACGTCGGGAGCAGCGGGCCATCGGGCCACCGGGCCATCGGGCACTCCGGCTCAGCCGCGTTCTCCCTCATCGGCCTCCGATTCCCACCGGGCCACCGCCCGGTCGCCGACCACGGTCGTGACCGGTGGCAGGCCGGCCACGGGCGTGACCGCCGGCACGCGGAGTACCGTGAGACCACGGCGGTATCGCGCCGGCCATGAGATGTCGGCGGCCCCCCACAGGCAGGCGGACCACCATGGCGGCCGAATCCGACACTCCCACCCCTCCCAAGCTCCTTCCGGACGAGATCTACCGAGCGGTGAGGCCCGGAACAGCCCTGCTGCGGCTGCGGACGACGCACTCCCGCGAAGGCGTCCTGGACGGCGCCTGGTGGCCGCGCTCCCGGGACGTGGCGACCGAGCTGCCCGCTCTGATCCAGGCGCTCACCGCGCACCTCGGCCCCATCGCGCGTGTCGGCCTGGACACGGACGCCTGGGAGGAGGTCCCGACCCGCGTGGTCGTCGACGACCGTGTCGTACACCTCGACTCCTTCCCCGTCGGCGACGACACCGTCCTCATCACCCGGGGCGACAGCGACCACTTCGCCCTCATGGTGGTGCCCCCGGACACCACACCGGACGCGGCACGTGACGCCATGGCCCGTGCGGTCCGGGCCGACAACGTCACCCAGGCCGCCGAGATCCTCGTCGCCGCGCTTCCCGAACCGGCGGCCGACCGCGAGGAGTCCGCATGATCCGGATGGCGGACATCCGTGAGCACGGTCCGGGTCGGCCCGCCCACCCGGACCCGGCGTGCGCGTCCCGCGCACATCGGCCGAAGATGGCAGTACGGCCGAGCACGCGGAGCCGGCCATGACGGGTTGGCGTGTCAGGGACTACGCCCAGGACGATCTCGAAGCGGTGATCCGAGTCGACGCGGAGAGCGGCAGGGCCGAGGAGTCACCTCTCTTTCCGCTCTCGGACGCAGTGGCCGCCCTCCAGGCTCTCCACCCGGCGGTGGTGGCCACCGCGGACGAGGAGGTGATCGGTGCCGCGGTGAGCAGGGTCGAGGGTGACCGGGCCTGGATCCTGCGCATCAGCATGGCGCCTGCCTGGCGGCACCAGGGGCTGGGCAGTGACCTGATCACGGCCCTGGAGCACCGGCTGTTCGCCGGTGGCGTGCGAACGGTGCACGCGGTGCTGCCCGACGGCGAGACCGGTGCCACAGCCCTGCACAACTGTGGCTTCGGCGCCCGTCCGGGCCTGGTCTTCTTCGAGAAGCGCGGGCGAGTGACCCCTCAGGCGGTCAGCATGCTCGCGTCACTGGGCGCGGAGCTGCCGCCCGGAGGGCTGTGGCAGAAGGTCGCGGGCATGCAGAGGGAGAAGGAGCTCATCGAGCGACGCCTCGTCCTGCCGCTGGCCCATCCCGAGATGGCCGCCCAGCACGGAGTGGAACTGCCGCGGGCGGTGATGCTGTTCGGGCCGCCCGGGACGGGGAAGAGCACGTTCGCGCACGCGATCGCCAGCCGTCTTCGATGGCCGTTCCTCGAACTGTTCCCCGCCCGGCTCGCCGCCGAGTACGGGCTGGCCAGCGGGCTGAACCGGCGTTTCGACGAGATCGCCCGGCTCGACCACGTCCTGGTCTTCATCGACGAGGTCGAGGAGATCGCGGGGACCCGGAGCGGTGCGGACGCGACCGCGGTCGGTGTCGTCAATGAACTGCTCAAGGCGATCGTCCGGTTCCGGGGCCAGGACGGGCGGCTGCTGGTCTGCGCCACGAACGACGTGACCACGCTCGACTCCGCGTTCCTGCGGCACGGCCGTTTCGACTACGTGCTGCCGATCGGCCCGCCCGACCAGCGTGCGAGGACCGCGCTGTGGAAGAGCTACCTGGCCCGAGCGGGCGCTGAGGCCGACAGCGCGGCGCTGGCGTCCGCCAGCGAGGGGTTCACCCCTGCCGACATCGCCCATGTGGCGCGCACCGTCTCCCAGGTGCAGTTCGAGCGGACCTTCGACACCGGAGCGAGGACCCGCCCCACCACCGAGGACTACCTGCGTACGATCGGCGAGACCAGGCCCACGGTCAGCGCGACCATGGCTGAGGAACTCGTCCACCAGACCGAGAAGTTCGCCCGCATCTAGACCGCCCTTCGCCGGAAGGCCCCTGCCTTCCCGGCCTCCGTGCGCCGGAGCCCGGAATGCCGCTCGGCGAGTGCTGCCGACCGTCACCGGTCTCGCCCACCGCGCCGCAGCCCTCGCTCGCCCGGCCCGAGGGTCCGTCACCGGTCTCGCCCACCGCGCCGCAGCCCTCGCTCGCCCGGCCCGAGGGTCCGTCACCGCCCGGCCGCCGAGCCCGGAACGGGCCGCGCCGAGTGCGATCCGCGCGTCGACCTCGCCGGGACGTCCTCCGGTGCGTACGGCCGCGGCACCTCACTCCGCGCGCGCCGCCTCGCGAACCCGGCACGTCCCGAGCGGAGTTCGCTGCGTGCCGCCCATACCGGGGTAGCGTCCGCGAAGTCGTCGAGCGCGTGCGGCGCGTCGCCCGGCCGGGACCGGGACCGTGCGAGTTCCCGTGCGTGCGGTCCGCACCTCGGACTCCGTCTGCCGGCCGCCGACGCCGGCGGTGAGAGCCCCGCGCGGTCCAAGAGCCCCGCGGCCTCCGACGGCGCGCCGGCCCGCATCCGTACGCGGGCCGGCGCTGCGAGGGCATAAGGAAGACACCAGGCGTCTTCCACCTCAGCCGAGCACGGCGGTTGCCTCGATCTCGACCAGATGGTCCGGTACGTGCAGTGCCGCGACGCCCAGCAGCGAGGCCGGCGGCGTCGCGGTGACGCCCAGCTTCGCGGCCGCCCGACCGAGCCCCTCCACGAGCTGGGGCATCTTGTCGGGGGTCCAGTCGACGACGTAGACGGTCAGCTTCGCCACGTCGTCGAAGGAGCCGCCGACCCCGGCCAGCGCGGTGCCGACGTTGAGGTAGCACTGCTCCGTCTGAGCGGCGAGGTCGCCTTCGCCGACCGTGGCACCGTCGGCGTCCCAGGCGACCTGCCCGGCGATGAAGACCAGCTTCGACCCGGTCGCGATCGACACCTGCCGGTAGGCGTCGACTTCCGGCAGTCCTTCGGGGTTCACCAGGGTGATGGTCATGCTGTCTGCCTCCGTTGTTGAGAGCCGCTCTCTTGTGGTTACTCAGTGACCGTAGGAGAGTGACCGCTGACGTGGAAGAACGCACTTTTCGGTGACTGGGGAACCTGATGGGAACCAAGCAGCTCAGCGGCTCGCCCGAGGACGCGGACCTCAGGCGGGCGGACTCCCTGGCACGGGAGATCTTCTCGGACATCGCCAACAAGTGGGCGCTCCTGATCATCGAAGCACTGGGGGAGCACACCCTGCGCTTCAGCGAACTGCGGAACGATGTCGAGGGCATCAGCCACAAGATGCTCACCCAGAACCTGCGCATGCTGGAGCGCAACGGCCTGGTCGAGCGGACGGTCCACCCCGTTGTGCCGCCGCGGGTCGAATACGCCCTCACCGCGCCGGGCCGGGCCCTTCGGGTGACGATCGACGGACTGTGCGACTGGACACACCGGTATCTCGGTCACATCGACGCCTCCCGCCACCGCTTCGACGCCTGACGCGGGGTGGCCGTGAGCGGCCTGTCGGCGCTCGATCCGACGGCTCAGGCAGGGGCGGCTTCTGCGCTGCCGACCGGGCGGGCCGCTGTCTGGCCGCTCGATTCCCGCGTGTCGGCCAGACGCTGCTTTCGGGTGGGCAGACCGAAGGAGGGGTGAGAGGTGCTCCACAGCGACATGCGGAGGATGCCGGCCTTGATCCGCGCGGCTTTCCGGCCGCCCAGGTACTTCGGCTTCGCCCGCGCGTCGTGGTCGACCATCTGCAGGAGGCCGTCGCGCCGCCCGAGGCTGATGTGGTTGCCCACGTACTCCAGCCCGGTCTGCTTGACCTTGCCGCCGGTCAGGCGGGCCACGATCGCGGTCGTCGCCTGCCGGCCGGTGTAGCCGGCCGAGGCGCAGGACATGGGAAGGGGAAGGCCGTTGTCGCCGATGGTGTGGGCGCTGTCGCCGACGGCATACACGTTCGGGTGCGAGACCGAGCGCATGGTGCGGTCGACGGCGATCCGGCCGCTGTCGGTGACCTCAAGCCCGGCAGCGGCGGCGATCGGGGCGACCGCGAACCCGGCCGTCCACACGGTCGCGTCGGACGGCAGGACGGTGCCGTCCGCACAGAGCACCCGCGCCGCTTCGACGGCTTCCACGCTGGTGCGCTCCAGGACGGTGATGCCGAGCCGGTCGCAGGCCCGACGCAGGTGGTCGCGGGCCCCGGCGGAGAGTGGGGTGGCCAGCTCGCCGCGGGCGATCAGCGTCACCGACAGGCCGGGCCGGGACTCGGCGACCTCGGTGGCGGTCTCGATCCCGGTCAGCCCGTCGCCGACGACCACCACCTTCCCGCCCTCGCCCCGCGCCTCCAGACCGTCCAGGCGGTCACGCAGCCGCAGCGCGGAGGGCCGGCCGGCGACGTCGAAGGCGTGCTCCGCGACACCGGGGACACCGTGGTCGGCGCCGTGGCTGCCGAGCGCGTAGACGAGCGTGTCGTAGCCGACCTCACCGCCACCGTCGGTGTCGGCCACGGTGACGACCCGGCGCTCGGGGTCGACGTCGGTGACCCGGGCCAGGCGCAGCCGGATCCCGGTTCCCGCGAAGACGTCGGCGAGCCGCGGCGCCTCGATCTCCTGGCCGGCCGCGAGCTGGTGCAGCCGCATCCGCTGCACGAAGTCCGGCTCGGCGTTCACCACGGTGACCTCGGCATCCGCCGGAGCCAGCCGCCGCGCCAGGGTCCCGGCGACGTAGGCGCCGGCGTAACCGGCGCCGAGGACGACGATGCGGTGCTTCGTGCCGTTCGTGTCAGGCATGGCCTTCTCCTCTGTACTCAAGGCGGTCGACCACAAGACACCGGACCACCGCCCCCTGTGACAGGAAGTGATCCGGATCACCTTCCGGAGGGGCGTGGCGAGGGGCGGAAAGCGAGGGGACGAGCCTTGACCCGGCCGACCGACCCCGGCCGGCCCGGGCTGCTGACCGGTTCTCGCGCTCACGGCCGTCCGGCACGGGGAGGTCTACGGCCGGGCCCTGGCGAATGCGCCGAGCCGGGCGGGACCGCCCGCCTGCGCGGGGTGTCTAACCTCGCGGCATGAGGATCGACTGGAGGGCGGAGTACGTCCGCCTCTTGGACGGCCGTCGCCACGGGTTCCTGGACCCTGAAGTCATGCGGCGGGACGGGTTTCCGCTGGAGCAGAGGCCGACCGAGACGGACCTACGGGAGGCGGAGGGGGAGCTCGGGATCACTTTTCCGGTCGAGTACCGCGAGCATCTGCTGCGGCACGGCAACGTCGGAAAGGGGTTCAGACAGCTGTGGCGCGGCCCGCGGGGCTGGGGCTGGTACGGCGACACCCTCACCAACTACGACCTGCTGACCGAGCCGTTCCCGCACCCCGACTCGTACCGCGCCTACGACGACGAGCTGGACGAGCGCGAGCCGCCCCGCGAGGACGCGGAGGCCTGGGAGGAGTGGGACTGCGAGGGCGGGGTGCTGGAGGAACGGAAGACGGCCGGCGCGGTGTACGTCCAGGAGGGCGGCTGCGGCTTCTCCACCCTTCTCGTCGTCACGGGCCCGCACCGCGGCGAGATGTGGTTCGACGGCCGCGCCACCTGCGACCAGATCCTCCCCCTGAGACGGGCCGGCGGACCCGTGTCCTTCGCGGACTGGGTCTCCCGGGGCATGAGCACGACCCCGTGGTGAACGACGCCGTCACCTGGGCGCGTCAGCGCCGCCCGGTCGCGGCCCCGCGCGAAGGGTCCTGACGCCATGCCCGCCGCAGCGCCTCGCACCGGACGTCAGGGGGCCGCGCCGTCCGTCTTCGGGCGCCGATGCTGCCGGAGCCCGGCACTGTGTTCCCCGGCGGCGAAAGGCATGCTCGGCCCTGCGCCGCAGCGAGCGGAGGGGGCGGTGCCGCGGCGAGGTCGTGTAGCGGGTGGCCCGGCGCCCTCCTGTTCGCCTGCCCGCAGCACTCATGCGGGCTGATGCCTCCCTGAGGCCTGAGGCCCCGTGCCTCTTTCCGGGGGAGAGGGGCGCATGGACTGGCTGTGGGACATGTCCGGCGATGTGGCCATGCCGGTCTTCGGGGCGCGTCGATGCGATGCCCTTGCCGGGGCCGGCGACATGGGGAGGACGGGAGAGGAATGGAATACGGCCCTGCGACGGGCGGTCGGGTACTTCGCCGCCGGTCCTTCCGGGTGCTCGCGGTGCTCGTCCTCGTACTGTTCGGAGGCACGTCCGTCTTCGCCCTCCATGACGCGCTGCTGCGGGACGACCCGGACGGCTGGGTCGCGGCGGCGCTGGTGCTCGTCTCCGGGTCGTGCTGCTACCGCGTCACGCGCTGCCGGGTACACCTCGGCGAGAACTCCGTCACCGTGGTCAATCCGCTGTTCAGCCATGAGCTGCCTTACGCGTCGATCCGGAAGATCGAGGTCGACCCGTCCGGGAGTCTGACGGTGCTCCCCAAGGAGACCGTGGCGGACACCCAGGGCGACGGGTACCTCGTGGTCGGATTCGCGGGCTCGCCGCTCGACAGGGTCTTCAAGACCTCGGACAAGGCGGCCGTGGAGCTCAGGAGGCACCACAAGCGGCGGCGACGTGCGCCTGGGGCGGACGGCCCGGTGCGGCGCAGACTGGTCGCCGATGCCGTGGCGGAGGCGATGCTGCTGTCAGCAGCCGTCTGCGCGGCATGCGCTGTGGCCCTGGGCTGAGGCCCTGTCGTCGAACGCCGCCGGGTTCTCCCGAACCACGGCGGGGAGGAGATCCCCTAGGTGGTCGGAGCGGCCCGCCCTCCGCGCGGGGGAGCGGCCCGCCCTCCGCGCGGGGGGATCAGGAGTGTGCCGGCATCCGCCGCCGCAGGCTGTCGTAGATGGGCTCGCTCCCCAGCCGGTCCGCGGTGAGTGTCGCGGCGAAGCAGGCGACCAGCATCGGGACGAGGAGCGTGGTGGCGCCGGTCATCTCCACGACCAGTACGACGCCCGTGATCGGCGCCCGTACGACCCCGGCGAACAGGGCGGCCATCCCCGCGAGCGCGAACGCGCCCGGGCCGACCGACTGCGCCGGCAGCAGCGGCGCCGCGACCGCGTGCGCGAGAGTGCCCCACAGGGCGCCCAGGGTCAGAAGCGGAGCGAACAGCCCGCCGGGCGTCGCGGCCGCGTAGCTGAGCGGCCCCGCCACGAACCGGATGGCGAGATAGGGCGCCAGCACCGCCACCGCCGGACTCTCGCCTGTCAGCAGCCGCTCGCTCAGCGGGTCGCCGCCTCCGGCCAGCAGCGGGTCGTACGCCATCAGCAGACCGACGACAGCCCCGATGACGGTCGCCCGCACCACGAGCGGTGCTCGCGTGAGCCGGTCGCACGCGGTCAGCATCCCTACGACGAGACCGCTGTAGGCCGCGCCCAGTGCCCCGGCCGCCGCGCCGAACAGCAGGAACACGGGCAGCGTCCACACCGGGACCGGTACGGCGGAGACGGGGAAGATCGGCGCGTCGCCCACGAGGAGCCCTGAGCACGCGACCGCGGTGGCCGTGCCCATGAGAGTGAGCAGTACGAGGCGGGGCCGGACCGAGCGGGTCACCTCCTCGCAGACGAACAGCAGTCCGCCGAGTGGGGCGGAGAACGCCGCTGCCAGGCCCGCGCCGCTGAGCGCGGCGTGCAGCAGCCGGGTGTCCTCGGCGCCCAGCCGGGTACGGCGGCCCGCCTCGGACCCGATCGTGGCCCCCATGTGCACGATCGGGCCCTCCCGCCCGAGCACCAGGCCCGAGCCCATGGCGATGAGACCGCCGAAGAACTTCGCCGGCAGCAGCCACAGTGAACGGGATCCGGATTCGGCCTCCCCACGCCACACCGCTTCCACGTGCTGGATCCCGCTGCCCGCCGCGTTCGGAACCCGCCGCGCGATCGCGCACGCCACCGCCGCGCCCAGCGCCGCGAGCGCCACCGGAATCAGCCATCCCGGGGCGCCGAACCCGGCGGCGGCCTCCAGCACCTCGCCGCGCAGCCGATCGGCGTGCTCCAGAGCCCACCGGAACGCACCGCCGACGAGCCCCACCAGACAGCCGGCGGGTACCACGACGAGGTAGGCGCGGTAGCCCTCCCGAACCCGCGCGGCCGTCAAGCCCGCCCCGAACGACCGGGACCGAGCAGAGTGCTGGGCATGCAGAGCCTCCCTACGACGCCGTGCCGGACACCGTCCGAGCTTGGACCCGCGGGCCGCCCACCACGGTGAAGCTCGCCGAGCGCGAACCCCAAGGCGCCCGACCGGACCTCGGCCCGACCGTGACGTGGCCTGCCGCCGCCAGGAGCTCGTCAAGCCGTGCGTCGCGGGCATCAGAGCCGCGTCAACCTCCCTCGTGCTCGGGCCGACGAAGGCCACGCTGGGTGAACGGGCCCGTTCGCGGCACCGGCCGACGAAACGTCGGGGCCCGCTGATCTCGGGGTGGGGTGCTGTGGGCATGGATGCCGTCGGGGTGGCCGTCTCGTTGCTGCCGGTACTCGTTCTGGTGGCCGTCGTTCTCGTGCGGTTGCTGCGGCGACGCTGACGGCGCGCCCGCCGGAGGCGTGATCCAGGGACTACGCCGTCGTGATCCAGGCACTACGCCGTATGGATGCCGTCAAGAGCGCCTTCGGAGGCGTATGGGCGTCGTCAACGAGGGGCGCTTTCGCGCCAGGGGTGCGCTTTTCTCGGGGTGTCCGTTCCTCTCCGAACCTCTTCCAGGAGCATGCGATGGCCGACGTGGCCTTCGTCGTCACCACGATCGCGGTGTTCGCGCTGGTGGTCCTCATCGCCAAGGGGGTGGCAAAGCTGTGACCGCCGAGAACATCATCGGCCTCGTCGTGGCCGTCGCCCTGCTGGGC
The DNA here is from genome assembly GCF_042668715.1 of Streptomyces sp. NPDC057271. Classification (NCBI taxonomy): domain Bacteria; kingdom Bacillati; phylum Actinomycetota; class Actinomycetes; order Kitasatosporales; family Streptomycetaceae; genus Streptomyces; species Streptomyces sp. NPDC057271. The sequence continues at coordinate 17,410 of NZ_JBHUYJ010000038.1, read as the reverse complement.
TATCTCGTCCTCGCCCTCGTCAAGCCGGAGAGGTTCTGACGGTGACATCGGTCGCTTCCGCTCCGGGGGCTCTGAGCCCCGTCCTTGCCGACGTGCTCCAGGTCTCCGCGCTGATCGTCGCGCTCGCACTGGCGCACCGCCCCCTCGGCGACTACATGGCCGCCGTCTTCTCCTCCGGCAAGCACCTCCGGGTGGAGAAGTGGATCTACCGCGCCGTCGGAGCGAACCCCGACACCGAGATGCGCTGGCCCGCCTACCTGCGCGGTGTGCTGGCGTTCTCCGCCGTGAGCGTGCTGTTCCTCTACCTGATCCTGCGGATACAGGACGACCTTCCGGGGTCGCTCGGCTTCGCGGCGATCACGCCCGACCAGGCGTTCAACACGGCGGCCTCGTTCGTGTCGAACACGAACTGGCAGTCGTACTCCGGCGAGTCGTCCATGGGCCATGTCGCCCAGACCGCCGGTCTCGCCGTACAGAACTTCGTCTCGGCCGCTGTCGGCATCGCGGTGGCCGTCGCACTGGTCCGTGGCTTCGCCCGGTCCCGAGCTCGTCGAGCAGGGGGGACCCCCACCGGCACCGGTGAGCTGGGCAACTTCTGGGCCGACCTGGTCCGCGGTGTCGTACGCATCCTGATCCCGATCTCCGTGATCGCCGCGGTCCTGCTGGTCGCGGCCGGCGCCGTCCAGAACTTCGCCGGCATCCACGAACTGACCACCGTCACCGGGCAGACGCAGTCCATCAGCCCCGGCGCCGTCGCCTCCCAGGAGGCCATCAAGGACCTGGGCACCAACGGCGGCGGTTACTTCAACGCCAACTCGTCCCACCCCTTTGAGAACCCCAACGGCTTCTCGAACCTCCTGACGATCTTCCTGCTGCTCGTCATCCCGTTCTCGCTGCCGCGCACCTTCGGCACGATGGTCGGCAGCGTCCGGCAGGGTTACGCGATCGTCGGCGCGATGGCCACGATCTGGTTCGTCGGCGTGGTCCTGGTGACGTGGCTCGAATACGCCCACCCGGGCACCGCCTCGCAGCTCGCGGGCGGTGCGATGGAGGGCAAGGAGCAGCGGTTCGGCGAGGGGGCTTCCTCCCTGTTCGCGGTCTCCACGACCATGACGTCGACCGGTTCGGTCAACTCGTTCCACGACTCGTTCAGCGGTCTGTCCGGCGGTGTGCTGCTGCTCGGCATGATGCTGGGCGAGATCGCGCCCGGCGGTGTCGGCTCGGGCCTCTACGGCATGCTGATCATGGCGGTCATCGCGGTGTTCATCGCCGGTCTGATGGTCGGCCGCACGCCCGAGTACCTGGGCAGGAAGATCGGCACCCGCGAGATCAAGTTCGCGGCCTGCTACATCCTCATCACCCCTGCCCTCGTCCTCATCGGCACGGCGATCGCGATGGCCACCGGCAACGGTGAGTCGTCGATGACCAACACCGGAGCGCACGGCTTCTCCGAGGTGCTGTACGCCTACACCTCGGCCTCGAACAACAACGGCTCGGCCTTCGCCGGCTTCGGTGCGAACACCGAGTTCCACAACACGGCGCTCGGTCTGTGCATGCTGCTCGGCCGGTTCCTGCCGATGGTGTTCGTCCTCGCGCTCGCGGGTTCGCTGGCGGAGCAGAAGCCCGTCCCCGAGACCGCGGGCACCCTGCGGACCGAGAAGCCGCTGTTCACCGGGCTCCTGGTCGGGACCATCATGATCATCACCGGTCTGACGTTCTTCCCGGCCCTCGCCCTTGGCCCGCTCGCCGAAGGGCTCGCGGCATGACCACCGACGTAGAGAAGCACGAGGACGCCATGTCCACCACGACGACGAGCCCGGCGCCGCACCCGGACGTGCCCACCGGGCACAAGCCCGAGGGCGGGCGGGTCGGCGGGGGTCTGTTCGACCCGAAGCAGCTCCTGAAGTCCTTCCCGGACGCGTTGCGCAAGCTCGACCCGCGGGTCATGGTCACGTCGCCGGTCATGTTCGTGGTCCTGGTCGGCTCGGTGGTCACCACCGTGCTGGCGGTCAAGGACCCGGGCGACTGGTTCGGCTGGGCGATCACCGCCTGGCTGTGGCTGACCACGATCTTCGCCAACCTGGCGGAGGCCGTTGCCGAGGGCCGCGGCAAGGCCCAGGCCGACACCCTGCGCAAGGCCAAGACCGACACCGTGGCCCGCCGGATCATCGGCAGGAACGAGGAGCGGGTTCCGGGTACGGAGCTGAGGATCGGCGACCTCGTCGTCTGCGAGGCCGGCGACGTCATCCCCGGCGACGGTGACGTCGTCGAAGGCGTCGCGTCCGTGGACGAGTCCGCCATCACCGGCGAATCGGCCCCGGTCATCCGCGAGTCCGGCGGCGACCGCTCGGCCGTCACCGGCGGTACGAAGGTCCTGTCCGACCGGATCGTCATCAAGATCACGACCAGGCCCGGCGAGACCTTCATCGACCGGATGATCAACCTCGTCGAGGGCGCCGCCCGGCAGAAGACCCCCAACGAGATCGCCCTCAACATCCTCCTCGCGTCCCTCACCGTCGTCTTCCTGCTCGCCGTCGTCACGCTGAAGCCGTTCGCGATCTACGCGGGCGCCGACCAGCAGACGTCGATGATCGTCCTGACCGCCCTGCTGGTCTGCCTGATCCCGACGACCATCGGCGCGCTGCTCTCCGCGATCGGCATCGCGGGTATGGACCGGCTCGTCCAGCGCAACGTCCTCGCGATGTCCGGTCGCGCGGTCGAGGCAGCCGGTGACGTGTCGACGTTGCTGCTCGACAAGACCGGCACCATCACCCTGGGCAACCGTCAGGCGTCGGAGTTCGTCCCGGTCAAGGGCACCACGGAGGCCGAGGTCGCCGACGCCGCCCAGCTCTCCTCGCTCGCCGACGAGACGCCCGAGGGCCGCTCCATCGTGGTCCTCGCCAAGGAGAAGTACGGGCTGCGTGAGCGTCACCAGGGCGAACTCGCCCACGCCGAGTGGATCGCCTTCACGGCCCAGACCCGTATGTCGGGTGTGGAAGTCGACGGACGTCAGGTCCGCAAGGGCGCGACCGGCTCGGTCGTCGCCTGGGTCGAGGAGCAGGGCGGCACCGTCGCCTCCGACGCCCGCGAGCTGACCGACCGCATCTCCCAGGCCGGCGGCACCCCGCTGCTCGTCGCCGCCAAGGACGACAAGGGCGCCCGCGTCCTCGGCGTCATCCACCTCAAGGACGTCGTCAAGGACGGCATGCGCGAGCGGTTCGACGAGCTGCGCCGCATGGGCATCAAGACGATCATGATCACGGGCGACAACCCGCTGACCGCCAAGGCCATCGCCGAGGAGGCGGGCGTCGACGACTTCCTCGCCGAAGCGACCCCCGAGGACAAGATGGCCCTCATCAAGCGGGAGCAGGCGGGCGGCAAGCTCGTCGCGATGACCGGCGACGGTACGAACGACGCCCCGGCGCTCGCGCAGGCGGACGTCGGTGTCGCGATGAACACGGGCACGTCGGCCGCGAAGGAGGCCGGAAACATGGTCGACCTCGACTCCAACCCGACCAAGCTCATCGAGATCGTCGAGATCGGCAAGCAACTCCTCATCACCCGAGGCGCGCTGACCACCTTCTCCATCGCCAACGACGTCGCGAAGTACTTCGCGATCATCCCGGCCATGTTCGCGGTCGCCTACCCGGGCCTGGACAGGCTCAACATCATGGGCCTGGCCTCGCCGGAGTCCGCGATCCTCTCCGCCGTCATCTTCAACGCGCTGATCATCATCGCGCTGGTTCCGCTCGCCCTGAAGGGCGTGCGCTACCGGCCGACCAGCGCGGACAGGATGCTCCGCCGCAACCTCGGCCTCTACGGCCTGGGCGGCCTGATCGCCCCGTTCGTCGGCATCAAGCTCATCGACCTGCTCATCTCCCTCATCCCCGGAATCGGTTGATCGTCGTGAACAACTCCGTAGCGAACACGGGACGCCTGGCCCTGGCCGCGCTGCGCATGCTGCTCGTCCTCACGGTCGTGACCGGCATCCTCTATCCCCTCGCGGTCACGGGTATCGCCCAGGGCCTCTTCCACGACAAGGCCAACGGCTCGATCGTGAAGGTGGAGGGCAAGGAGGTCGGCTCCGCGCTCATCGGCCAGACCTGGGACCTGCCGAAGAAGGCGGCAGCTGATTCAACGACGGGGAACGACGCGGACGAGGCGGCCCGGCCGGACCCGAAGTGGTTCCAGCCGCGCCCGTCCAACAGCGGGTACGACCCGCTGTCCACCGGCTCCAGCCAGCTCGGCGCGTCCGACCCGACGCTGACCAAGCTGGTCGGTGACACCAAGAAGGCCGTGGCCGCGTTCAACGGCGTACCGGAGTCCGAGGTCCCCAAGGACGCGGTCACCGGCTCGGCCTCCGCGATCGACCCGCACATCTCCCCGGAGTACGCGGAGATCCAGATCAAGCGGGTGGCCAAGGCCAACGGCCTGTCCGAGCAGCAGGTCACGACGCTGGTCGACGATCACACCGAGGGCCGCACCGCCGGCTTCCTCGGGGAGCCGCACGTCAACGTCCTCAGGCTCAACCTCGCGCTGAAGGACCTGGCCGCACGCTGACGGCCCCGTCGGCAGGCCGTACAGGCACCGCCGGGGCAGGTCGTGGCATCGTCCGCGACGGCCACGGAACCATCTGCTTCGACACGAGAGATCGCACCCATGGGACGCGGAAAGCTTCGGATCTACCTCGGCGCGGCGCCGGGCGTCGGCAAGACGTACGCGATGCTCTCCGAGGCCCACCGCCGTGTCGAACGGGGCACGGACTGTGTGGTCGCCTTCGTCGAGCACCACGACCGGCCGCGCACGGAGGTGATGCTGCACGGCCTGGAACAGATCCCGCGCCGGGACATCGAGTACCGGGGCAGCGTCTTCACCGAGATGGACGTCGACGCCGTGCTGGCCCGCCGGCCCGCCGTCGCCCTGGTGGACGAGCTCCCGCACACCAACATCCCCGGCTCGCGCAACGGCAAGCGCTGGCAGGACGTCGAGGAACTGCTCGCGGCGGGCATCGACGTCATATCGACGGCGAACATCCAGCACCTGGAGTCCCTCGGCGACGTCGTCGAGTCGATCACCGGCGTACGGCAGAAGGAGACGGTTCCCGACGAGGTCGTCCGCCACGCCGACCAGATCGAGCTGGTCGACATGTCGCCGGAGGCGCTGCGGCGTCGGATGGCGCACGGGAACATCTACAAGCCGGACAAGATCGACGCGGCCCTGTCCCACTACTTCCGGCCCGGCAACCTCACCGCCCTGCGGGAGCTGGCGCTGCTGTGGGTGGCCGACCGCGTCGACGAGTACCTGAACCAGTACCGCTCGGACCACGAGGTCTCGGCGATCTGGGGGTCGAGGGAGCGGATCGTCGTGGGCCTGACCGGCGGCCCCGAGGGACGGACCCTCATCCGGCGGGCTGCCCGGCTCGCCGAGAAGGGCGCCGGCGGCGAGGTCCTCGCGGTCTACATCTCCCGCAGCGACGGCCTCACCTCCGCCTCGCCCAAGGAGCTGGCCGTCCAGCGGACCCTCGTCGAGGACCTCGGCGGAACGTTCCACCACGTGATAGGCGAGGACATCCCCTCCGCGCTGCTGGAGTTCGCCCGCGGGGTGAACGCCACCCAGATCGTCCTGGGCGCGAGCCGCCGCCGTTCGTGGCAGTACGTGTTCGGGCCCGGGGTCAGCGCCACCGTGGCCCGCGAGTCGGGCCCCGACCTGGACGTCCACATCGTCACGCACGACGCGGTCGGCCGGGGTCGGGGGCTGCCCAAGCGGCAGCGCAGCCGTCTCGGGGGTCCGCGTCTCGTGGCGGGCTGGCTGGTCGGCGTGGCCGGGCCGCTCCTGCTCACCCTGGTGCTGACGTCGATGGGCGGCGGGACGGGGCTGGCCAACGAGATGCAGCTCTTCATGGCCGTGACCGTCGCGGCGGCGCTGCTGGGCGGGATGTGGCCGGCGCTCGCCTCGGCCACCGTCGGCTCACTGCTCCTGAACTGGTACTTCACGCCCCCCGTCCACACGTGGACCATCGCCGACCCCGAGAACATCTTCGCCTTCTTCGTCTTCTTCGCCGTCGCGGCGTCCGTGGCGTCGGTCGTCGGCCTCGCGGCGCGCCGCACCCAGCAGGCCGCCCGGCTGCGGGCGGAGTCCGAGACCCTGTCCCTGCTCGCGGGCAGTGTGCTGCGTGGCGACACCAGCCTGGAGGCGCTGCTCGACCGGGTGCGGGAGACCTTCGCCATGGAGTCCGTCGCCCTGCTGGAGCGGGCCGACGACGTCGAGCCGTGGACCTGCGTGGGCAGTGTCGGCCAGGCCCGGCCGGTCGCCCGCCCCGAGGACGCGGACGTCGACATGCCCGTCAGCGACCATCTGGCCCTGGCCCTGACCGGCCGGGTCCTGCCCGCCGAGGACCGCCGCGTTCTGGGCGCCTTCGCCTCCCAGGCCGCCGTCGTCCTGGACCGTCAGCGCCTGGTCGGCGAGGCGGCCGAGGCCCGCAAGCTCGCCGAGGGCAACAAGATCCGCACCGCCCTGCTCGCCGCCGTCAGCCACGACCTGCGCACCCCGCTGGCCGCCATCAAGGCCGCCGTCACCTCGCTGCGCGCCGACGACGTCGAGTGGTCGCAGGAGGACCAGGCCGAGCTGCTGGCCGGCATCGAGGAGGGCACCGACCGCCTGGACCATCTGGTCGGGAACCTGCTCGACATGTCCCGGCTGCAGACCGGGACCGTCATGCCGGTGTTCCGCGAGACCGACGTCGACGAGGTCGTGCCGATGGCGCTGGGCGGCGTACCGGAGGACAGCGTCGTCCTGGACATCCCGGAGACCCTGCCGATGGTCACGGTGGACCGGGGTCTGCTGGAGCGGGCCGTGGCCAACATCGTCGAGAACGCCGTCAAGTACACCCCGTCCGGCACCCCGGTCCTGGTGGCCGCCAGCGCGATCGGCGACCGTGTGGAACTGCGCGTCGTCGACCGCGGGCCCGGTATCCCCGACGAGGCCAAGGACGCCGTCTTCGAGCCCTTCCAGAGGTACGGTGACGCGCCGCGCGGCGCCGGTGTCGGCCTCGGCCTCGCGGTCGCCCGCGGGTTCGTGGAGGCCATGGGCGGGACCGTCTCCGCCGAGGACACCCCGGGCGGCGGGCTGACCATGGTGATCGCACTGCCCAAGACACCGTCCCACCAGCCGGTCAGGCCCGAACTCCCGGCCGCGGCGACCACCTGAGCCGTGGCCGCCGGCCGGCCCGGCCTCAGCTCATTTCGGCGAAGGCCTCCACCGCCTGGATCTTGCCGGTGACGATGATGACGTCTCCCTTCGCGACCACGGTCTCGGCGGTCGCGTGGGTGAAGCCCTCGCCGGGGCGCTTGATGCCGACGACCGTGACCCCGTGCTTGGACCGCACTCCGCTCTCGCTCAGCGGGACGCCCGTGATGCTGTCGGGCGCGACGGTCTTCACCAGGGCGTAGTCGTCGTCGAACTCGATGAAGTCGAGCATCCGCCCGGTCACGAGGTGGGCCACCCGCTCGCCCATCTCGTGCTCCGGCAGCACGACGTGGTGGACCCCGAGCCGCTCCAGGATCTGGCCGTGCTGGCGGCTGATCGCCTTCGCCCAGATGTTGGGGACGTTCTCCTCCAGGAGGTTGGAGGCGATCAGGATGCTGGCCTCTATGTCGGTGCCGATGCCGACGACCGCGCTGGTGAAGTCGTGGACGCCGAGCTGGCGCAGGACCTCGGGGTCCGTGCAGTCGGCGACCGCGGAGTGCGTGAGGGCGTCGCTGTGTCGCTGGACGAGCTGCGGGTCGGTGTCGATCCCGAGCACGTCCCAGCCACGCCGGGTCAGCTCCAGGGCGAGGGAGCTGCCGAACCGGCCCAGACCGATGACGGCGACCCGCTGGTCGCTCATCTCGGGGTACTGCTGGGCGAGCCGCTTGCGGCGACGGTGGCGCAGGTTGTGCAGGTAGTTACCCAATGACGGGTCGCTCCTCGGGTAGCTGGTAGCGGCGGGTCCGCTCGCGCAGGGCGAGCGCGGAGACCAGGGTGACCGGGCCGAGTCGCCCGACGAACATGAGCAGGATGAGCACGAGCTGTCCGCTGTCCGGGAAGTCGGCCGTGATGCCGGTGGACAGGCCGACGGTGCCGAACGCGGACACCGCCTCGAACAGGACGGCTTCCATCGGGGCCGAGGAGACGGTCAGCAGGGCGAGCGTGGCCCCGATCACCAGCCCGACGGCCAACAGGGCGACGGTCAGGGCCTGGCGCAGCACGTGCGGGGCCAGACGCCGGCCCATGACGGTGGAGTTCGGCTCGCCCCGCACCTCGGCGACGATGGCCGCGGCGAGCACGGCGAAGGTGGTGACCTTGATGCCGCCCGCCGTGCCCGCGCTGCCGCCGCCGATGAACATCAGCATGCAGGTCATCAGCAGGGTGGAGGCATGCATGGCACCGATGTCGACGGCGTTGAAGCCGGCCGTGCGGCTCATCGCGGAGTGGAAGAACCCGTTGAGGAGCTTCTCGTCCCAGTCGAACAGCCCCAGCGTGCCGGGGTTGGTCCACTCCAGCAGGCAGGTGAGCACCGTGCCGGTCAGCAGCAGGACGAGGGTGGTCAGCAGGGTCATCCGGGTGTGCAGCGTCCAGGTGCGCCGCCCGGTGAGCCTTCTGCGCGTCCGGTGCCGCAGCAGTTCGAGCAGGACCGGGAAGCCGAGCCCGCCGAGGATGACCGCCAGGGCGATGGGCAGCGTCACCCAGGGGTCCTGCGCGTACGGGGTGAGGCTGTCGACGTGCAGGCCGAAGCCCGCGTTGTTGAAGGCGGAGACGGCGTGGAAGAGCCCGGAGTAGGCCGAGTCGGCGATGGACCGGTCGTAACCGAACCGGAAGCGCAGCGCGAGCCAGGCCCCCACCGCGAGCTCCACCGCCAGCGTGGTCCCGGCGACGCCGAGCAGGACCCGGCGCACGTCGCCGATGCCGAAGCTCTTCGTCTCCGCCGCCGCGGTCAGCTGCATGCGCAGCCGCAGCCGGCCCGAGACGAGCAGCGCGAGGAGCGAGGCCATCGTCATGATGCCGAAGCCGCCGACCTGGATCAGCGCGAGGATCACGCCCTCGCCGAACCCGCTCCAGTACGTCCCGGTGTCGACCACGACCAGACCGGTCACGCATACCGCGGAGGTGGACGTGAACAGGGCGGTCACGAACCCGGTCGCCCCGCCCTCCTCCGAGGACATCGGCAGCATGAGCAGGAACGTGCCCAGCAGGATCACCGCGCCGAAGGCCATGACCAGGCTCCGGGCCGGGTGCACGGCGAACAGCGACTGCCGCACCCTCGTCAGCTGCCCAGCCACCAGTCGGCCTCCCTCGACTCACCGCTTCATAGCCGGGGGCGTATCGAACCCGTCGACGAACCGGCGGCGGTCAATCTACCCGGACACTCCTGACCAGGCAGCGGGCGGCACGAGTCACCTCTCCGAGAGGTGTTCAGAACTTCCCCGGACGCATCACAGCCGCCGCCAGATAGCCGACCAGTGACAGGGCCACCATGAGCCCGACCCAGTTCTCCTCGCTCACGAGCGATCAACTCCCTTGTACTGCGGGCTGCCCCGCCCGAATCCGACCGGCTCAGGAAACCGCGCGTGCCACCCGCGCCGGAGGAGCGTTGACGTCCTTCTTCCGTCGGCGGAAGCGATTCTGACGCCGCTCTGACGCGTTTCGGCACGACCCGTCAGAGCGCCGTCAAAGCCGTCCGCGAAAGGCGGACCGCGCGCCGGGAAGCCCGTAGGTTCCCTCTCGGCCGCTCAGTGCCGGGACGTCAGTGGCCTGACCGTCCCAGGCCGCGAGGGCGCGGACGTCCTCCCATCCGGCGTCCGCGCCCTCGCGCCGCGGCCCGTCGCGCTGCGCCTGCGCCACTGGCGGTACGGGACGGCGCCGACCCCCGGGGGCGGCCCGCCCTGAACAGCGGGCC
>NZ_JBHUYJ010000038.1:0-7466 GCF_042668715.1 Streptomyces sp. NPDC057271 | reverse complement strand
AGCGCCTGCTCGACCCGCGTCTCGGGGGGGGGGGAGGGGGGGGGAGGCCATAACTTTGGGGGGCGGCCCCCCGGGAACGGGGCCCCCCCCCACACCCGTACCGGAGGCTCCCGTGATCCCGCACCCCGCCCAGCAACCACCCTCCCCCGCCCAGCAACCACCCTCCTCCGCGCGGGCCCTCCCGACCGGAGAACCCGGCACCGGAGCCCTCGTCGAGCACGCCCGCGATGACCGGCGCGGGACCCGGGTTCAGCGCCGAGGGCCACGGCGAAGACGCACCGGACATGCCGGATACGTTGCGCGGTGTCCCCGGCGTTCCTGCCGTGCACGGCTCTGACCAGGTATGCAGGGCCGAGCAGGATGAGTTGTCGTACTCAGGTGGTGGTCCTCGGCAGCTTCGAGACTGGGTGCAGGTCGAACGAAGCGGAACGGAACGGGGAACGTCATGGTGCGCCGTTGGTCGAAGGCTGAGACGTGGGTGCCCGGTGCGTACCTGGCACTGGTGGTCGCGATGCTGGTCTACGTCGAGGTCGGCAGCCGGCTCGGGGACATCGGGTTCTTCGGGATCTGGCCGATTCTGGCCACGGCGCCGGTCAGCCTCCTGCTGCTGTCGTTCTTCGGACCCGCTGCTGCCGCCCTGGACTCGGCCCCTATCCCGCCCGGTGATCCCTACTACGGCTCGGAGCCGCCCGCCGAACCGCCCACGGAGTTCATTCCGGAGTCTGCTCCGCTCCCCGCGGACTGGGTACCGGACACGTCCGTGGCCGCCGACCCCGGCATCTGGGCCGGGCTCGGCTTCCACGCCGCGGTCCTGGTCAGCGCCCTGGTCAATGCCGCAGCGATCTGGTCCCTGCTCCGCTACACGGCGCGGCGGCGCGGCACCAGGGCTGCGCAGGTCTAGCGGTACGGCCACCGCCTGCCCCTTGGGAACCCGGCACTTGAGCCCGTCCAGGGCCCTTCGTCGCGCGTGACGTGATCAGCCCTTGATCGTTTGAGTTGTCGCCGCCGGAGATCCGGCGGCGGACCCCTGTCGTGAAGCAGGCATCCGCAAGGGTGCGGCAGTGCGGGCCCAGGACGTTCAGGGCGGCCCCTCCTGCTGGGCCTGGGAAGTTCTCACGCATGTGCGGTCTGGTCGGGTACGCAGGTTTCGGGGACGCTCCCGCGGCCGCCACCGAAGGCACCACTCTCAAGGAGATGACGCAGACGCTCGCCTGCCGGGGTCCGGACGCCTCCGCGACCTGGCGCGAGGGGAACGCGGCGCTGGGCCACACCCGGCTGGCCGTCGTGGACCTGGAGGGCGGCCGTCAGCCACTGCTCCTTGAGCACGCCGGCCGCACCGTGCTGGCCGTGGTGTTCACCGGCGAGATCTACAACCACGGCGAACTGCGGCGGGAGCTGACCGGGCTCGGGTACAGGTTCCGCACGCGCGGTGACAGCGAGGTGGTCCTGCACGCGATCGACGCCTGGGGCCGCGACGCCCCCGGCCGGCTGGAGGGGATGTTCGCCTACGCGGCGTGGGAACCGGCGCGGCGGCGGCTGACCCTGGCCAGGGACCGGCTGGGGATCAAGCCGCTCTGTTACGCCAGGACCGGGGCCGGGACGGTGTTCGGGTCCGAGCCCAAGGCCGTACTCGCCCACCCCGCCGTCCCGGTGGCACTGGACACCGACGGACTCCGTGAGCTGCTGCTCACCGCGCACCCCATGATCAAGACGCCGGGGCGCAGCGCCTTCGCCGGACTGCGCGAGGTGGCTCCCGGTACCACCGTAGTCGTCTCCTCCGAAGGCGAATCCATTCAGCGCTACTGGTCGTTGACGCCGGCCGAGCACCGCGACGACCTGCCCACCACGGTGGAACGAGTACGAGGGCTGCTCGGGCGGGCCGCGCGGGGGCAACTGGCGGCGGACGTCCCCGTCTGCATGCTGCTGTCGGGCGGCCTGGACTCCAGCGCACTCGCCGCACTCGGCCGTCCTGCCGCCGGGAAGCTGCACACCCTGTCCGTCGACGTCGGGGCCCGCGCGGCGGACGGCGACGCCATGGCCAGAGACCCGGACGGCCCCTACGTCGACCTGATGGTCCGGCATCTCGACACCACCCACCGTACGGTGCGGCCGAGCGCGGATGATCTGGCCGACCCCGCGCTGCGTGCCTGGGCGGGCCGCCTGCGCGACGGGCTGACGATGGGCGACTTCGACACCTCGCTGCTGCTCCTGTTCCGGGCGGTACGCGAGCACTTCGCCGTCACGGTGTCGGGCGAGGGAGCCGACGAACTGTTCGGTGGCTACCGCTGGTTCACCCACCAGGCGGCATCTGCTGGATCGTTTCCCTGGGACAAGGTCCTGGGCCGCGCGGATGCCACCCGGCTGCTCGACCCCGCCCTCGCCGCCACCCTGGACCTGCCCGGTCACCGCGCCGAGCTGTACGCGCAAGCCGTCGCCGAGATCGAGCACCTTCCCGGCACCTCACCCGACGAGGCAGCCCTGCGCCTGGGCAGCCACCTCAACCTGACCCGCTTCCTGCCCTGCCTGCTGGACCGTACCGACCGCCTCAGCATGGGGGTCGGCCTGGAGGTCCGTGTCCCGTTCCTCGACCACCGCCTCGTCGAGTACGTCATCAACGTCCCCTGGGCCGTGAAGACCCACGACGGCCGTGAGAAGAGCCTGCTGCGCGCCGCCATGAAAGGGCTGCTCCCCGACCCCGTCCTCCAGCGTCGCAAGAGCCCCTATCCGATGGTCCGCGACCCCGCCTACCGCGCCGCGCTGACCACCCAGGTCCGGCAGCTCCTGTCCTCCGGCTCCCCGGCCATCGGCCTGCTCGACCCCAAGGCCGTACGCACGCTGCTCCTGGAAGCGCAGGGCGAGGACCGGTTCCCGCGCGAGGGACTCGAGTTCGTCCTCGACCTCGACCGGTGGATGCGCACCCACAGCCCTTCCCTGCGGCTGTAGTCCCTCCCACACCCCACCGGCCGTCTCCCCCTCACCGACTTCTCCGAGGACCACCTCCATGCCCGACGCCGTCATCGTCTCCACCGTCCGCACCCCCATCGGCCGCGCCCACAAGGGCTCGCTGGCCGCCGTACGTCCCGACGACCTGCTGGCCCACACCGCCGCCGAGGCCGTCGCCCGCATCGCCGGCCTGACCGCGGACTCCATCGACGACCTGATCGTGGGGTGCGCCCTGCCCGGCGGCGAGCAGGGCTTCGACATCGCCCGGATCGCCGCCGTCCTGCTCGGCTGGGACCACGTTCCCGGCGTGACGGTGAACCGCTTCTGCACCTCGTCGCTCCAGGCCATCCGCATGGCCGCACAGGCGGTGCGGTGCGGCGACGCCGACGTCGTCGTCGCCGCCGGGGTGGAGTCCCAGTCCCGGCTGTCCCGGGGAAGTTCCGACACCTGGCCCGACACCGAGAACCCCGCCTTCGCCGAAGCCAGGGAACGCACCCTCGCCCGGTCGGCCGGTGACGCCATGCCCTGGACCGACCCTCGCAGGCGGGGAATGCTGCCCGACCCCTACATCCCGGTCGGCCTCGCCGCTGAGAACGTCGCCGATGTCTACGGCATCTCCCGCCGCGACATGGACGCCTACGCCGCGCGCTCCCACCACCTCACCCAGCAAGCCCTCGCGGAGGGCTTCCACCTCGGCGACATCGCCCCCGTCAAGAGCCCCGACGGAGCCACCGCCACCACCGACGACTGCCCCCGCACCGGAGTCACCACGGACACCCTGGCCGAACTGGCACCCCGCTTCCGCCCCGACGGACGCGTCACCGCCGGCAACAGCGCGCCGCTCTCCGACGGAGCCGCCGCAGTCGTGGTCATGTCCGATGCCTACGCCCGCGCCCACGGCCACACCCCGCTCGCCCGGATCCTCGCCACGGCGACGTCGGCCGCCACACCCGAAACAGAGGGCCCCGCCCCCGTCGCCGCAACCCGCACCGCCCTGACCCGGGCCGGCCTGTCCCTCACCGACATCGACACCGTCGCCGGCAACGAACCCTTCGCCGCCCAAGTCCTCGCCTACTGCACCGAACTCGGCCTGGACCCCGCGCGCATGAACACCCACGGCGGATCGATCGCCCTCGGCGAGCCCTACGGCGCCGCCGGCGCCCGACTCACCACCACCGCCCTCACCACCCTGCGCCACGACGACCACACCACCGCCCTCGTCACCGTCGTCGCGGCCGGCGGCCAAGGCATGGCCATGGTGATCGAACGAATGGAATGACAGCGCTCCGCGTACCACCGCGAGGGCCCGCCGTCGCCCACCCTGGGCGCCGACCGGAGAATCACCCCCAACCCCAGGTCGCTGACCCGGGGCTTCGTTCAAGAGCGGATGACGGGAATCGAACCCGCGCTACAAGCTTGGGAATCACTGCCCCTCAGACCGTGAACATTCGCCTTCTGACCTGCGGCGACATCCGCTGATGCGGCGGCTTCGACGGGCGCGGAGACGCCCGTGGCGACCGCTGTTCACCGCTCCGAAGGGCACGGATCCACGGATGGGGCACGGCCGACGCACCTCCCGGCTCGCCTCGCGTCCAGCCTGCCGTCCGACCGGGCGTTCTCGGCTGTCCGACCGGGCCGCCGTCCCTCACGGGGCGCCTGGTGCCCGGTACGCGGCGAGGAAGGCGCGGACGCCGGCTGTCGCGTAGCGGTCGAGATCGGCTTCCGTGTGCTGGGCGCTGCCGTGAAACATGGCCCGGTTCACGGGGATCCACAGCAGCAGTCCGGCGAAGTGGTGGGCGGCCAGCATGGGGTCGTCGGTTCTGAGCGCTCCCCGGTCGGTCAGGCGCTCGAAAGTGGCTGCCAGGGTGGCCAGGACCCGTTCGAAGCCGTGCTCGTACCAGGCGGCTCCCAGCGCGGGGAACGCGCCGGCGTTGGCGATGATCAGTCGACGCAGCTGGATGACCTGGGGCTGGGTGAGGGCCGTCAGGAACCGGTGCGCGAGACGGGCCAGGTTCTCGTCCAGGGTGTCGGCGTCGGCGGGTACGTCGGCCACGAGGTCGATCATGCCGTCGATGCGGTCGGTGGTGGCCAGGACGATCTCGGCGAAGAGCTTCTCCTTGTCCGCGAAGTGCTTGTAGACGGTCTGCTTGGAGACCGCCGCCAGCTTCGCGATGTCGTCCATGCTCGTTCCCGAGTACCCCTTGTCCAGGAACACGGTGGTCGCGGCTTCCAGGATCGCCTGGTGCTTGCGTGCCGAACGGCTGTCCATCCTCGACTCCTCTTGCCCGCCTTCGCCTTCCTCCGAAGAGTACTGGACCGACCAGTACTCGTTCGAGTACTGTACCGTCCAGTTCCGGCGCGGCGCCTCACGGTGGGCCCGCACACCTACGGGGGTTTCACATGGACAAGGTCTTCTCGGCCGACGGCACGGCCATCGCCTTCGAGCAGCGGGGATCCGGCCCCGCGCTGGTGCTCGTCGGGGGAGCGTTCATGACGCGGCACGATTCGGCGGAGCTCGCCGGTCTGCTGGCCGAGCGCTTCACCGTGCTCACCTACGACCGTCGAGGCCGGGGCGACAGCGGCGACGGCCCGGCGTACGACGTGCAGCGTGAGGTCGAGGACCTGGACGCCCTGATCGAGCACGCCGGCGGCGAGGCCATGCTCTTCGGCATGTCCTCCGGCGCCGTGCTGGCGCTGGAGGCCGCGGCCCGGGGGAGCGTCGTGACCCGGCTCGCCCTCTACGAGCCGCCCTTCGTCACCGACGACAGCCGCCCGCCGCTGCCCGCCGACTACGTCGCCCGCCTGGAGGAACTGGTGGAACGGGGGGCCTACGGCGACGCGGCCGCGTACTTCATGACCGCGGCCGTGGGCATGCCCGCCGAGGCCGTCGCCGGCATGCGGCAGGCCCCCTTCTGGGCGGGCATGGAGGCCGTCGCCCGGACTCTGCCCTACGACGGCCGGGTCATGGGCGACACCATGTCCGGGCGTCCCCTGCCCGCCGACCGCTGGCGGTCCGTGACGGTTCCCGTCCTCGTCGGCAGCGGCGACGTCGGCGCGCCGCACATGCTCACCGGTGCCCGTGAATTCGCCGCTCTGGCCGACAACTTCACCCTCCGGATCTTCCCCGGGCAGGAGCACACCATCGCCCCCGCCGCCCTCGCTCCCGCTCTGGCGGACTTCTTCACCGCCGGGAAGCAGGCGTGAGCAAGGTCTTCGCCAGTCTGGGCATGTCCCTGGACGGCTTCATCGCCGGCCCCGGTTCCCGCCCCGACAACCCGCTCGGTGACGGCGGGATGCGCATCCACGAATGGGTCTTCGACGTCGAGAGCTGGCGGGCCCGCCAGAATGCCGAAGGCGGGCAGACCGATCAGGACGACGACATCGTCCGGGAGAACTTCGACCGCGCCGGTGCCTACATCATGGGGCGGCGGATGTTCGACGAAGGGGAGGTCGGCTGGCCCGACCCGCCGCCCTTCCGAGCCCCCGTCTTCGTCCTCACCCACACGCCTCGGGCACCGTGGGTGCGGCAGGGCGGTACCGCCTTCACCTTCGTGACCGAAGGGATCGACAGCGCGCTGGCCCGGGCTCGCAGGGCCGCTGGGGGCAAGGACGTCCAGATCTCCGGCGGCGCCCACACCGTACGGCAGTTCATCGCCGCCGGACTCCTGGACGAACTCCAGATCCATCTCGCGCCCCTCGTCCTCGGAGCGGGCGTCCGGCTGTTCGACGGCGTCTCGACCGGCCTCAGCCTCGAACCCGTCCGGGTGGTCGACTCCCCGCGGGTCACTCATCTCACGTACCGGTTCGCGGCGCCCTGACTCCGGCTGGACGACGACGAAGCCCCAGGCCGCTGACCTGGGGCTTCGTTCAAGAGCGGATGACGGGAATCGAACCGCGCTACAAGCTCGGGAATCACCGTCGCCCGGCTTGGCCACTCGCTGTCTGACCTGCGAAAACAGGTGCTGGTGGCACTCATCCCGCAGGCTCGTGGGCACCTGCGTAGACCGCTGTTGACCGTCCTGAGGGGCTCGGCTGGGGCACGACTTGCGGAGGTGGTCCTCACTCGGCGACTGCCCACCGGGCGGCAGCGACCGCGCCCAGGAGGAGCGGCGGGGCAAGCCACCACGGGCCCATGGCGCGACGGATCGACGGAAGAAGAGTCACCAGGAGGGCGAGCCCGCTCGAGGCGATGGCGAGAACACAGGACAGCACGATCCCTGCCTGTGCCTCGTCGTCCCAGCTTCCTGCGGGCCGGATGGTGAGGGCCGTGTACACGAACCATGCGGCGATCGCGTGGAGGAGTACCAGCGGGACCGCCATGACGCGCCGCAGACAGCCGTCATCACCGGCCGTCCCGGCTACGTCGGGCCGATCGGACATCACTGGAGAACTCCCTTCGCATCGTCGATGTCTTTGGCGAAGGCCGTCCCTAGTGCCGCATCAGGCAACGTTCGCCCCGTCGTGACGTGCCGCCCGGTCGCTGTTCCGGGCGGCACTGGACGGCCAGAATGATCACGTGGCTG